>JAIFNJ010000196.1 GCA_020047835.1 Bacteroidota bacterium | reverse complement strand
TACGAATAGGCGTTAAAAATATCATTGGGGTTCCAAACCAGAGTCCGGCCCCAGTTAATCCGCTGGCGACCAATGGAAAATTCGATGTTGCCGCTGGTGTATTCCACAAACGCTCTATCAATCTGGGTGTTAAACAGGGTGTTCTTATTACTATACCAATTCCAGTTTAAATCGAAAAAACCATTGTCCTTGGCGAAATTTTCAGCGTAATTGGGTGTCAATTCTATGGTTTCGCCCCACAAAAACTGATTGCGGAATTGTACTTTAGCGGTAAGGTTTTCTGAAAGGTAATAAGCCGTATTGATGCGGTTATGCAAAATATAATCCCTGGTAGCATTGCTGGAATCATTTACAAAAACGACCGATCCCATTTGAGAAATATAACCATCGATGGTAAATTTTTCCTGACAAATGCCGGCAGGTAAAAATCCGGCTGCAATTAGTATAATTAATAAAACCTTATTCATTTGTTTTAATATAGTCCTTTCTGCTTTTGTTGAACTTGAAAACATTACCGACCGGAGGTAGGCGATCCTAATCACTACCATTTTTCTTTATGTCGCTGAGTATTTTCCCATCTTCAAGGGTAATTACCCTGCGTGCCTTTTTAACCACCCGGTTATCGTGCGTTGAAAATATAAAAGTGATGTTTTCTTTCCGGTTGAGTTTTTCCCTTATCTCCAATAAGGTTTCAGTAGCTTTTGAATCGAGGTTTGCAGTAGGTTCATCGGCCAAAACAAATTTTGGTTTTGCGGCTAATGCCCTTGCCACAGCTACCCGTTGTTGTTGACCACCGGAAAGTTTGGCCGGCCGGGCATTTACCCGCTCTTCAAGTCCAACGGCTTTTAGCAATTCCAAGGAACGGGTTTCACATTCCCTTTTCGATTTTCCCTGGAGGTTCATTACAAATTCAGTGTTTTCTTTTGCGGTTAAAACAGGAATCAAATTATACGATTGAAAAACAAAACCGATGTTCCGCATTCTAAAATTCGTTAATTCAGAGCCTTTTAACGAGGTAATACTCATGCCTCCAATTAAAATCTCTCCAGAAGAAGGGTTGTCAAGCCCGCCAATCATATTCAATAGGGTTGTTTTACCGCTACCTGAAGGACCCACAATGGCAGTAAATTCACCTTCATCAAAATCTAAGGACACTCCATTTACCGCAATAACTTCCAATTCGGCCTCAGTATATATTTTAACGATGTGTTTAATTTCAATTACCTTCATTGCTCTTTACAATTTAATTTTTAATATCCCTATCTTCAATTATTTATTCTATCCTAAGCGATTCCACCGGATTTTGCTTAAGTGCTTTTCGGGCTGGAATTATCGATGACAAAATCCCAATTACAATTACCATAACAGTAACTCCAATAAAAAAAGAACTACTAATCGACGGATAAACCACCGCCGAATAACCAATGGCTTCAAAGCCTTCTGCAATGGAGGCAAAATTCAACCCAACACGTCCGGTTATTCCAATTAATGCGGCACCTAGCAGCATTCCCAAAATACTTCCAATTAAGGTTAAAAACACCGTTTCCAACATAATCATGCTAAAGACTTTTCTTTTTGACATCCCAATTGCCATTAACATTCCCAATTCCTTGATACGTTCCAAAATTGCCATCATCATGGTATTTATAATTCCAAAAGCTAAGGCAAAAAATATGATTCCCATAATCATAAAGTAATAAAAGTTCATAAAATCGGCCATTAGCCCAGCATCGGGGGCCATCTTCTTCCATGTCATTACATTCGCATTATTGAATGTATTTGAAAGCTTTTCGGAAAATGGAATAAGGTCGGAATCACCATTTTTCAATAAAATGGCTATTTCATGAAACGCGTTTTCGCCAAAACCTGCCGCCATAGATAATACGGAACTTTGCACGAATGCACTGGATTGATCAAACGTTGAATTTGAGGTTTTAAATATTCCGCAAACCTGAAATGTTTGATACGATAATTCCCCTTTTGCATTGGTAAAACTAAACGTGATTTTAGCTTTAGGATGGTAATATTTGGCTAAATCAATAATATACGGACCGTATTTTCGGATTTCAGCAGAAGTTAAGCAACTATTTAAGGCTTTTTTAAATTTGCGATCCGTAACAAATCGAATATCCGCTATTTGTTTCAGTTTATTTATGGTAGTTTCCGGCAGTTGTAATTTTCTTAAACTATCAAGAACCCGATCATCAATCCTAAAGCTCTTTATTCTAAGTAGTTCTGCTGCTTTATCGCCTATTAAAACGGGAGGTAGTTTTGTTTGCTCACCAAAATAATTCCCTCCCCCAGGAAGTATCAATTCTTGAATATTGGATACTCTTTTTTCGTTTTCCGGATCAATCCCCTTTAAAATAAGGCCACAGCTACCCCTGCTGGTTGTTGCCATAGCCATAATGGTTAATCGGCTGCACCAATTTTTAACCTCAGAAGCCGTATCAATAAAACTAGTAATTTGCTGATAATCTGATATGGTATATTGACTTTCTTCGTTTATTAAATAGTTTGGGTTTCGTAATTTGATGTGCGACATTTGGGTATAAATAACATCCTTAATCCGCTGATCGACCCAACCATTCATAAGCCCGGCTACAAAAACCCCGGCAACAGTCCCTAAAGTAATAGAGCAAATCACGATAAGGCTTCGCGGTTTATTTCTCCATACATTCTTCCAGGCAATTGAAGCAATCATGTTTTAAGTGTGTTTTGTTGTTTAATCATGGTTGTATTCACTTCATCAATTTAAAAATTATGCTCTTAATGCATCCATAACTTTCAGTTTGCGGATTTTTTTCAAGGGAAAATAGCAAGCCAAAATCACCATCACCAAAATAATAACTCCTTGCCAAGCAAAATAGCCTTCAATTAATGCCGTGGGCATAACCGGATCAAAGCCCATATCCTCATACAATTTGGCACTTTCACCTGTAAATCGGATGGGATTATGATTAAACCAGACAACAATCGGGATGGAAGCCAACATTCCCGCAAGCGTTCCGGCCAATCCTATAAAAATCATTTCAATGGATACTATTCTTGATAGCAGTTTTTTCTGCATTCCTATTGCAACCATTACCCCAAATTCACGCATCCGCTCGGTTATCATCATTAAAACGGTACCAAAAATGCCAAAGAAAATTATCACATATAAAATTCCGATAAAAATTTGGCCGCTGACGCTATCTCCTTCAATTTGCTGTTTTAGTGTGGGGTTAATTTCAAACCAGTTTTTTACTACAAACTTATCAGGATCTAGTTTACCTGAAAGCTCCTTTTGGATGGATAGCATTTGATCCGCATCATTTAAATTTACAACCACTGTGGAAATGTTCTTATTTAGGTTCAAGAACTCCTGTGATTTTTGTATTGACATATAAACCAACTTGTTGTCTAATTCCGGTGAAGGAATATGAATGATTCCACGAACCGGAAACAAACCGGCAGCATTGCTACCCTGAAAACCGGTTCCCATTAAAACAATCGTGTCACCCACATTTACCCGAAGAAACTGAGCCAATCGATTCGAAACCAACAATCCATCATCCAATTCACTAAGATATATTCCTGGTACTCGGCAATATTTTTCAAACACTTTTCGGTATAAATCAAATTCGTGTGGTTTTAAGCCTATATCGGCTGATAAACGGTCCAGATTATTATAACCCGTGTTTTGAAAGATTTTAAGCTGTTCTAATTGCTTTTCCGGCAAGGTTATCTCCTGTTGAATTAATGTCAAGTTTTCAGACGTGAGCTTATAGTGAATAACCAAGTGTTCGGGATTTGAAACGTCAGCTTCCCGAAGTGGGTCAATTCCTGTTAGTATAATGCCTTTACTTTGGTGCCCGGTTGAAGCCAATACAAATGTTTCCACACGTGGAACAAATGCTTTTATTCCAGCTGTATTAGAAAGGGTTTGAATAAGCTCTTCATCATAAACCAAGTTGTTGTCCAGATTCATATCATCAAAATAGTCTTTTTGCTGAATCTGCAAATATCCCGAATAAAGTTCTATGCTTTGCTTTATCATGTGGTCGTAACTCCCAAGCTCAAAAGACCGCATGATAATGGCAAAAAATACGGCAAAAAATATAGATGCTGCCGTAATTAAAGTTCTCCTCTTATTCCGATACAGGTTTCGCCAAGCAATTAGTACTAACTTATTCATTTTTAGCGCTTTATTTAATGGTCTGTTTTATACAAACCCATATCTTATGCTTAATTATCTGATTTTCTTCATGTTCTGTTGAGTGAAAAAACTTTCCTGAATGTCCACATCAAAATCAATGCTGAGGAATTCAAGCACGGTTTTGTTTTGGGGTTCCTCAGTAGAAATTATTTCAATAATTGAAGGTATCTCTCTGTTATCAAATACTTTAACATTGCTGGCAAATTCAGTCCTAACCAAATATCCTTCCTCATCGAAATATTCACTTTTTAAAAAAAGCGCTTTTTCCTTATCAACCCAGGTAACCACTTTTCCCCAAACGACATTGGCATCATCGTGCGGAATCATTTCAATTTTATAGCATTCTCTATTATTTGTGGCTTCAATTCCCAAAATCTTGTGGTCGTAATCGTTAACAATGGATGTTTGCTTTACCAGATCGTCATTGGTATAATCCGATCCCATCCAACCTTGCGACATCATGGATGGTGGTAGTTTGATCATCCGGTTAATGGTGGGCATGAAATTCCATAAATCCATTTTATATTTCATAAAAACTTGACCTTTGTCTTTAGCTGGGGCAGTAATTACGGTCATAAAATAATCCCGTCCTAAGGACCAATTTTTAAATTCAATGGTCCGGGTATATGTCGGCCTCACAATAGTCATGGAAAGTTGGCTGATGTTTGAATTTCCCTGCATTTTATCATCGGCCCTTTTGACAATTTCTTTGGCATTTTGACCATAGCCAGTCAAAAACAACAAGGATAGTAATCCCAAAAATAATGTGCTTTTTATAATCATGTTAATTTTAAATTTGATCAGACTTAGATTTAAGCTAAATTAAGTACAAACAATTAATTTTTTTAACATTCCCATCAAAATTGTTTCAACTTGTGCGCCCTAATTATAATTTAGGTGTTTTTATTAAAATTAGATTATTAGGTCGAAATAATTACTTTTGAAAAAATAAGTTAACATTACTTCACTTGATTTGTATATTCAACAAACCAAATAATTATTTATTGTTAAAAAATGATGTCAATTTCGAAATTCAAAAAGCTAGTGTTCAAATTAAGAATTGAAGAATTACTGGCAATTCTTTTATTTATACCCATGGTGATTTTCATGTTCCTTTTTCATGATAAAGAGGGATTCTATAAAAGCGACATTGATCGCCTGATTGGAACCGGAATTGCTTTTATATTCTTTTTGTTCTTACTTAAAATAAAGGATTTGTCTGTTTTACAGAAATGGCGGTCAACAAGGGTACTGGCAAAATTTCTTGCTTTTTTACGGGAGATTCTCCCCTTTGGATTTTGCCTTCTTATATATACCAACATGCACAACATGGTTCATTTAATAAATCCGAATGATGTGGATCCGTATTTAATTAAAATCGATCAGTTTTTACTAGGAACACAACCTGCTGTTTTTTTTCAGCAATATATTACAAAACCATTAACCGATTTTATGTTCTTTTCTTACGGAATGTTTTTTGTCTATCCCATGTTGCTTCCTGCCATTCTTTATTTCAGGGGAGATTACCCGGCATTTAGAAAAACGCTGGTTTCAATAATACTTGCTTTTTATGTGGGTTATGTTGGATATGTGATTTTTCCGGCTGTTGGTCCCAAACACACACTCACTCATCTTTTCCATACGGACTTAGACGGTGGATTAATCACCAATAAAATTGCTTTCATAATTGACTATAATATATCTGCCTATACGCGCCGTGATTGTTTCCCGAGTTTGCATAACGGAATAACCATGTTAACCCTTCTTTTTGCATATAAATATCAGCGCTGGTTTTTTTATGTTTTACTCCCTTTAGCAATATCTCTTTTTGTTGCCACCTTATATTTGCGATATCATTATTTTATTGATATGCTAGCTGGTTATTTACTTGCTGCGTTGCTATTTTATGTAGGGCCCAAAATCGAGAACTATTGGTCGAATAAGATGTTAATGCAAAAGAATGATTTCTTTGTTCTGAAACAATAAGTAAAAAAAAAGAATCTTACTCTTGTGAGTGGACTAGATATTAATAAAAAAAGCTAAATTTGTTAAAGATAAAGTCTCAAAATATGTTCAATAATTATGATTTTTCAGGTAAAAAAATCCTGATAGCTGAAGACGAAAGAACCAATTACCTTTTTCTGGAAGCATTACTCAAAAGAACTAATGCAATTTTAATTTGGGCAGAAACGGGCAAAACAGCATTAGAGGCTGTTCAAAAAGATTCCGCTATTGATTTGGTTTTAATGGATATAAAAATGCCTGAAATGAATGGGTATGAAGCCACACACGAAATAAAAAAAATAAGACCACAACTGCCCATCATCGCTCAAACAGCTTATGCGTTGGCCGGTGAAAAAGAAAAAATATTGAGTGCCGGTTGTGATGATTACTTATCTAAACCAATTATGGGTAAGATTTTATTAGAAAAAATTGATAATTATTTAAATAAAAAATAAACCCTTATTAATTGAAAAAAGGGCGATCCAAAAATTTGGATCGCCCTTTTAATTTTAATGCTTAATGCATTAGTTATAAATCATGCTCCTGCTCAACTTAGGATTTTTGTCTTTTTCTATCGGTCTCATTTAGCAATATTTTTCTTAAACGCAGTGCGGTTGGAGTTACCTCAACATATTCATCCTTCTGAATATACTCTAAAGCTTCCTCTAAACTAAATCGGATTGGTGGGGCTAAATTTGTTTTATCATCGGTGCCAGATGCCCTCATATTGGTAAGTTTTTTTGTTTTTGTAACATTCAACACCAAATCATCCCCCCGCGAACTTTCCCCAACAACCATACCGGCATAAACTTCTTCTTGAGGTCCAATGAAAAACTTGCCTCTATCTTGTAATTTATTTATTGCATAAGCAAAACTGGTTCCACTCTCCATTGCTATCAAAGAACCATTCATCCGTTTTTGAATATCTCCTTTATACAATCCAAATTCAACAAAACGGTGTGCAATAACAGCCTCACCTGCCGTTGCTGTAAGCATATTGCTTGAAAGACCAATTAAACCTCTTGATGGAACTTTAAATTCTAAATGAATCCGCTCTCCTCTCCGCTCCAACGTCAGCAATTCCCCTTTTCTTTGACTCACCATTTCAATAGCACGTCCTGAATATTCTTCAGGAAGATCGATGGTTAATTGCTCTATAGGTTCATGCTTTTCTCCGCCAATATCTTTAATTATCACTTGAGGTTGCCCAACTTGAAGCTCATAACCCTCGCGACGCATCGTTTCTATTAATATGGAAAGATGCAATACCCCGCGACCGAAAACAATGAATGCGTCAGCAGTATTACCCGGCTCGATTCGTAAAGCAAGATTTTTTTCCAACTCCCGTTCTAACCTTTCGCGTAAATGTCTAGAGGTTACAAATTTTCCTTCTTGTCCAAAAAATGGAGAATCGTTAATTGTAAAGAGCATACTCATGGTTGGCTCATCAATGGAAATAGGATCCATTGGTTCTGGATTTTCAAAATCAGCCACCGTGTCTCCAATCTCGAATCCTTCAATTCCCACAATTGCACAGATATCGCCGGCTTGAACAAAATCTACTTTTCTACGAGCCATGCCTTCAAAAACATAGAGTTCCTTAATTCTGGTCCTAAGGATAGAACCATCGCGCTTACACAAACTATATTGAACCCCCGAACGAACCTCACCTCTATAAATACGTCCAATGGCTATTCGACCTACATAAGAAGAATAATCCAGAGACGTAATGAGCATCTGAATAGTACCCTCATAAATTTTCGGCAATGGAATGTGTTCAATAATTGCATCTAATAGGGGTATAATATCTTCCGATGGTTTTGTAAAATCCATGGACATCCAACCCTGTTTTGCGGAACCGTAAACAGTCGGAAAATTCAATTGATCCTCTGTTGCATCCATGCTGGCCATTAAGTCAAAAACCTTTTCTTGAACCTCTTCGGGTCTGCAATTTGCCTTATCAACTTTGTTTATTACAACAATTGGTTTCAACCCTAAATCTATTGCCTTTTGTAACACAAAACGTGTTTGTGGCATAGGCCCTTCAAATGCATCAACCAACAATAATACTCCATCGGCCATGTTTAAAACACGCTCTACTTCACCGCCAAAATCGGAGTGACCCGGAGTATCTATAATATTTATTTTAACACCGTTGTAAACAACAGCAACGTTTTTAGCTAAAATAGTAATGCCTCGCTCGCGTTCTAAATCATTGCTATCCAAAATTAAATCACCGGGATTTTCATGATCTTTAAAAAGTTTAGTTTGAAACAAAATCTTATCCACCAATGTTGTTTTTCCATGATCCACGTGAGCTATAATAGCTATGTTTCTAATTTTCTCCATTTATAATTAATTAATAAAACCTTTTAATAAAAGCGCACAAAAGTACAACTAAGATTGGTATTTCAACCAAAATAATTGCATTCTAATAAAAATATAACAGATAAAGACCTAGTAAGTTTAACTTGAAATAGCAACTAGTTTTTTGAGCTTTGCGTGGGATAAAAAACGTTTCATTATCGGTGTAGTTATTCGCTGATTTAAATCAATAATTCAGCAACATACAACATACTAACTAATTTATTAATTATACTTTTAGAATCATCACAATAAAACTCATCTTCTAAAAATCAATCATTAAATTCTGGTGTGAATTGCAATTATTGCTGCTTTTGGTTCAATCCTTTTGCATTATTCAAGCAGAAATTGTATAATGACTAAAAGATTTGTCGTCTATTCCAAGATTTTATACGGTCATCACTATAGTTATTCAATTTATTCCCGTTTTTTCTTAAAAACTCCAGCATATCACCAACTCCAAAACAAAAACATAGTTAAAGTCACAAAAAAACAATTCTGTGCTTGGTCTATATAACTAATCTGGTGGAAAGGTTTGGTTCATGATGGTTGTTCCACGTGGAACCCAATAAACAAATAGTCGTTTGTTCCACGTGGAACATTATCTACCAAAACTTACTAAAAGCACATTAATATCAGAGGGGCTTATACCAGGGATTCGTGCAGCCTGACCAATTGTGCGTGGTTTTATTCTGGTTAGCTTTTGTCGAGCTTCAGTAGAAATTGACATGAATCTAGTATAGTCAATCGAACCAGGGATAATTAACGAATCAAGTTTTATGGCCTTTTGAGCAATGGCTTGTTCTCTTGCTAAGTAGCCTTTATATTTCATGGCAATTTCAGCACATTCTAAAATATCTCTTCTTTGGTTCAAAATCGGCTCACAAAATTTCTTTAATTCCTTCGAGTGTTCTAATAATGAAAAAATAGTAACATCCGGTCGGCTAATCAAATTAACAAGCTTTGTCTTCTGTCGCAATGGAGAACTACCAATACTTATTAAATAGTTTTCAATTTCATTTGGAGTAATGCTATTCTTCTCAAAATAATCAACCAATAAATTTATCCAGCCTTCCTTGTATTTCATTCTTATATAGCGTTCTTCTTTGGCCAAACCCAAATAATACGCTTTAGGTGTTAAACGCAAATCGGCATTGTCCTGACGCAACAAAATTCTATATTCAGCGCGACTTGTAAACATCCGATAGGGTTCATCAACCCCTTTAGTAATTAAATCATCAATTAATACTCCAATATACGCTTCATCGCGGCTTAAAGTAAATTCATCTTTATCGTTAGCTTTTTGGCTAGCATTTATACCAGCAATTAAACCTTGGGCAGCGGCTTCTTCATAACCGGTAGTACCATTAATTTGTCCGGCAAAAAACAAGTTGGCCATCAATTTAGTTTCAAGCGTGTTCTTTAATTGTGTGGGATCAAAAAAATCATATTCAATAGCATAACCTGGACGAAATATCTGAACCTCTTCAAGACCTTCAATTAACCGTAACCCCCTTAATTGCACTTCCCAAGGCAAACTACTTGAAAAACCATTGATATAATACTCTTCTGTATCAAAACCCTCTGGTTCTAAAAAAAGTTGGTGGCTGTTTTTCTCAGAAAAAGTTACGACCTTATCTTCAATACTAGGACAATATCTTGGCCCCACGCCTTTAATTATTCCGTTAAAAAGAGGACTTAAAGAAAAATTGTTCCTAAGTGATTCATGAACTTTTGAGTTTGTGTGAGCAATGTAACATGGCCTCTGTCTCAATAACGAGGTATCAGAATTAAAAAAAGAAAAGCTTGAAGGATTGTCGTCACCTGCTTGAGATTCTAATTTACTAAAATTAATGCTTCTACCATCAAGCCGCGCTGGAGTACCTGTTTTCATTCGACCCGTACGAAACCCAAGCAACAAAAGTTGCTCAGTAATGCCAATTGAAGACGGCTCTGACATCCGACCTCCAATTATCTGAGTTGAACCAATATGCATTAATCCATTCAAAAAGGTGCCGTTTGTTAAAACAACACTTTTCGATCTAAATGCAAAACCCATTTGAGTTATAACCCCTTTAATAGAATTCTCTTCAATAATTAATTGGGTTACTTTATCTTGAAAAAAATCTAGGTTTTTAATTGCTTCTAACTCCTTTCTCCATTCTAAGGAGAATTTCATTCGGTCACACTGAGCCCTTGGGCTCCACATGGCGGGTCCTTTTGACCGATTAAGCATTCTAAATTGAATGGTTGCTTTGTCTGTAATTAACCCCGTATATCCGCCCAAAGCATCTATTTCTCTAACAATTTGCCCTTTGGCTATTCCACCTATAGCAGGATTGCACGACATTTGTGCAATCTTTGTTAAGTCCATAGTAATTAATAACGTGGAAGAACCTAAATTGGCAGCAGCAGCAGCAGCTTCACTTCCGGCGTGTCCTGCTCCTACAACAATAACATCATATTTTTTTAACATCAAAAAACAACTTTAAATACTTATCTTCTTCCAACCGCATCTGTCTCTCTTCTTCATCTGAATTGTCATTAAATCCCATCAAATGCAAAATGCCATGAATCATAACTCTTAAAAATTCACTGTTAAGTTCTACTTCTAAATTCCTTGCATTTTCATTAACCCTATCAACACTTATAAATAAATCCCCGGAAATATATTTTCCATCATTATAATTGAAAGTAATAATATCCGTTAAGAAATCATGATTCAAATACTTTTTATTCATTTCATATAAATAGTCATCGCTACAAAAAATATAATTAACCTCAGCTAAATTAAAATTAGCTGCTTCAACTATCGTTTGAACCCATTTACTAATTGAATTGAAATCTAAGATTGGGCGCGCAGAATCTTCTTCAAAATAATTAATCACGCTATACTTTAAATTTAAGATTTACGGTGGCACCTCCCTTATCGAAACTAATATCATCAGCAAGATGTTTCATTAAAAACACCCCTCTGCCATCAGGCTTTTCAACATTATCTGGCTTGGTAGGATCGGGAATATTATCAAAAAGGAAGCCCACACCCTCATCGCTAATTTTAATAAACAAAAATGGGTTAGTAAATTGAAACGTAATTGTTACCATTTTTGTTTCATCAAATTTATTTCCATGAACAATGGAATTAGTCACAGCTTCAATAACAGCTATTAACACATTCCCATATATATCAGCTACAAGACCTAATTCAATGCTCAATTCATCAATCAAGTTTTCTACAACTGATATGCTTTCTATTTTTGATGGTATTTTAATTTCCTTTTTCATCAGGTGCTTGATTTAATTTATTTATATATTCCTGATATTTGTTTTTATAAAACGAATTTAATTGTATGCTTGATTTATTAAAGATCTCTTCAAAATTAATCTTTTGTAATTCATTATCAAATAAAGCTTTCGGGTCAACAATAGAATAATAACCTCCTTCTTTTGATTTTCTTAAATCATCAATTTCACGCTCCTGCTCCGCCTTTTCAGCTTCTAAAAGCCTCGTTACAATTTGATTTTGCCTGTTCAACGTTATTTGAGAAACTTGCATTCGCGCTATATCTTGTTTGTTGGCATCTAATAACTTACTAATTTCTTGCAACTGCTTAGAATACTCCTTACCAACGCCCGAACCTGATGATAATTCATTAATCATTTGTTGAAAAACTTCTTGCTGTGATAACATCCGGCCTAACTTTTCAGAAGAAGGCGTATTCCCGGATTTACTGCCTTGCTTCATTTGATTAATCATTCCCTCCAGTTGCTCCTTTATTCCCTCCTGACTTTTACGCATTTCACTTAAAGAAGGTTTTCCTGGTTTTGGTTTATTTTTCTTACTTCCACTATCACCATCTGAACCAAACATGCTTTCTAAATTTTTTAAAGATTCAGAAAGCAATAATATAAGATCGTTTGAATATTCAATAATATACCTTTGCTCATTACCAATTTTTCTAAGAACCTCATCCCTTTTAAATTCCTTAATATCAAATAATTTATTCTCAATAGAAAATGCTTTTTGTGAAATATGATTTCCTAAATAAGGATTTCTTTTGCTTACAGCATTTAAGGAATCTTTAATTATAATAAAAATATCAGATAAATTGTTTTGTGACAACAGTAATCCATCGAAGTTAGGATTAATTAATGAAACCCTACCAAATTGTATATTCAAAGATTCCTGTTCAAAACTAAAAAAAAGTAAATTTTCTAATATCTGCCGTAATGAATTATAATCTTCTTCGTTCTGGTTAGAGTTACTTTTATTTAAACCATTTTTCAATTTTGATGCTAATTCTTTAGCAGATTTACTGTTTTCTAACGTTTTATCTATTTTCTCTTTTTTTGTCTTTTGCGGATCTAAGCTTGTTTTAGTATATTCTTTAAGTTGATTGAAATCATCTTGAAAATCGCCAATATTTAACGGCTTATCAAGATTTGAATTCTCCCCTTGAATTTTCTCATATTGTGTGGAAAGTTGCTCAGCTAATTTTTCATCAAAACTATTCGCATTTTTAACGGAATCAAAATTAAAATCCTTTTGTAATTCTTTAGAAATCAATTCTTGATTCTTACTTAGTAATTCAAGTTGTTCTATTATATCATTAATTTCCTTTTCAACTTCAAGTCTTTTAACTAATTCCAAATTTCTGTCTAATTGTTTTGAAAGCTCGTCGTAATTTCTTTCCAAATCCATTGAAATGTTGTTGAAATTATCTTGATTAAATTCATTTCTTAGCTTTTCTAATTCCTTAAAAAGTTCTTTTAATTCATCTGTTAATATAGATTCTAATAGTTGTTGAATTTGTTCTTGTTTTTCCAAAATATCTTTCGATTGTTTGGAAAAATTCTTTTCATAACTACTTTTACTTAAATTATTATTTGATAAATCCTTAAATAATTTATTCAATTCATTTTGCTTGTCAACTAAATCATTAACTAAATTGGCTTTTTCAAAGGATGTTAAATTTTCCGTTATTAATCTCTTTTTTAATTCTTTAGTATTATTTAATAATTCTTGTGCTAATTGCAATGATCTTTCAAAATCATCTTCTATCTGTTTTTGTTTTGTTGCTAATTCATTAGCTGATTCAATATAATCTGGAATCTTAAATCTAAACTTGTTAGATTGAGCTTGTTTGAAAAAATTAATTTCATCGTTATCAAAAACAGCAAAATAGCTAACAAACTCCTTTCCTTTAAACAATGAATAATCTACGGCGAAATAAAATTCTTGAGAATTAATATTTTTATTAAATAAAATGGGTATAATGGTATCTTGATTCTTATTATTACAAACAAAAAGAAGTTTGCTAAAACCATAATCGTCATCAATACTTCCTTTATAAATAAAATAACTTAAGTTCTCTTGATTTTGATATTCCTGAACAGTAATTGTGGGAAAAAGATCTGGTATAATTATTATTTTATTATTCGTGCTAATAATTTTATTGAAATAACTATTTGATCCCTGAATGGAATAATTAAAGTCCATTAAAATTGATTTTTTTAAACTAAAAAAATCATTCTCCCTTATTGCAGAGATAAATATAGAATCTGAATTAAAATATAAGGAATCTAAATCCACGGTCTCAAATGACCAGGTAATAGTTGAACCAAAAGGAACTTTAATAGATAAATTATCATTAATAGAATAATCATTCAAACCCAAATACTTGGGATATTCTATTAAAATAGAACTTTTAGAAATAATGGGCGGTTTATTAACGGTAACAGAAAAATCCTTACTTGAAAAAAAAGAATTAACAATACGAAATTTAAACGAGTTGTGAATATTTTTAAATTCGTACGAATAATTGTTAATTGATTTTCGACTCAATAAATACTCTTGTCCATTAACTTGAATATTTAAATTCTCAGGATAATTCGTTCCTACAACTCTAATATTAATTTTTTTATTTTTACCTTTTTCTACAATCAAATCTAAATTATCAACTTCTATAGTAAATCCAAAATTTTTCTCATAAAGTCTATTAAAATGAATGATTCTTGATGAACTGTCAATTATAACTTCTGGACTAAAAATTAAAATGGCTATATAAACAAATATTAAAACAACTAAATATTTCACCAAAGGAAAAATATTCCGGTTGTTAATTGCTAAAGAAAAATTAAACTTTTTTGACTCTTGAATTTTTTGATTAATACTGGCTAAAAGTAACTGGTTTGAACTATCGGATAAATATAAACTGTTCAACTCTAAAATATTAATTAACAAATCCTTAGAATCAGGAAATGAATTTGAAATTAGTCTGATTGCATGCCTGTGAGTTATCTGTGGCAAAATCTTAAAATACCGTAATATGGGTACTAATAGAAAATAATAAAAAATAAAAATAAGAGATAATATACTTCCAAGTAAAATAAATAATCTAGTATTTTTTGAGGCCCATGAAAAATATTCAATAAAAGAAGAAACTAAAAAAATTATCAAAAAGCCAATAATAAATAAAACTAGACCAACTATAAAACGATTATAATAAAATCGTTCAATAAATTTTTCTAATTCCTTTTTAAAGTATATATAATTACTATCCATTTTTAAATTTTGCTAACCATTCCGACGGGTCTAATTTTTCATTTTCCTTCCAAATTTGAAATTGTAAAACCGTTTTATGGTCATTATCATTTTCAGTATAAACAATACCGATATCTTGTTTTGTTTTTACTTTATCTCCTTGATTAACATACACTTCTCTTAAATTAGAGTAAACGGTAAGATAATTACCATGCCGGATAATAACGGTTTTATGAGCTCCTGGTATAACAAAAACCCTACTAACAGTACCTTCATAAACGCTACGCACTTTAGCACCCTCATTTGTACTGATATCAATGCCATCATTTCTAATTTTTACTCCCGATAAAAATGGATGCGGTTGTTCACCAAAAACGCCTGTAATTGTTCCACGTGCTGTTGGCCATGGCAAATTGCTTTGGTTTTTTGCAAAAATATCAGCAATTATCATTTCATCAGGTGTTAATTGAAATTTACCAGTATTCTTTTTCTTCAAGAGTTCTGCCGCCTTTCTAGCTTCCTCCTCAATAATTCTTTGAATCTCCTTTTGAAGCCTTGAGGATAAATTATATTGCTCTTTTAATTTGTTTCTTAAATCCTTTTCTTTTCCTGCTAATAACTTTACCTCTTTATTCTTTTCCTCCTTTTCTGTTAACAACTTAACGCTTTCATTTCTTTTATCATTTAACAAATTTCTCTTTTCAATAATAAGTTGCTCTAATTGAGCTATTTCTTGCTGTAGTTTGAGTTTTGATTCAATAATACTATTTGCTTGTTCCTTTCTATACTTTGTATATTGCTGATAATATTTTATTCTTTTAAAAGCTACATTAAAATTTTCAGCAGCCAAAATGAACATTAATCTGTTATTGTTATTTCTACTCAAATAGGAATAATATATAATTTTTGCATAATCCTTTTTTAGACTATCCAAATCCATTTCTAACAATTCAATTAAATTTTGGTGAGTTGAAATGCTATTATTTAAATATTGGACTTCCTTCTCAATCGTTGAAATAATTTCTTTACGGTTATTAATCTTACTGTTTATTAAAAGAACTTTGTTGTATGACGCTTTTTTATTTTTTTCCGTATTAAGAATTAATTCATTGGTATATTTGATTTCATTTTCGGTAGCAATCCGTTGCTTTTCAAGATCTTCTCGTTTTTGAGAAAATCCAATAA
>JAIFNJ010000055.1 GCA_020047835.1 Bacteroidota bacterium | reverse complement strand
TGGTTGGATTTGGGTATAAGTTCAAATCTGTCTTTTCTTGAGCGGCTATTGCTGTAGTATCATCACTGCTATAAAATAAATTCCATTTCATGATAAACCCTGCACTGTGATCCGAAAAGTAAAATTCGTCTTTTTTAAATTCAACGCTATCCATGGTTGATCCTACCGCAAAAACCATATCGTTGGGTAATACTATAAAATCGGAATATGTAATAATTGAATACTCGTTATTTCCATAAAGTGGAAAAGCTTCAATTATTAATTGAAACATCCCTAAGCTGTTGGGTATTAATGAGTCAATAACTACAACATCGTTGTATTTAAAAGGAGTATAACAATCAAAACCTCCTCCGACAAATATTCGGTTGTTGGTGGCTATTTTAACATTAAATGCCTGATCGGCATATCCTCCACCCATCGATTTAGCCCACAACGTAGTAAGTGAAGTATCCATTTTAGCCACAAACCCTTCCCGATCGCCATTTCCGGTAAGCTTAATTCCACCGATTGAAAAGCCAGAATTGGCCAGAAAAAATCCGGTAAACACCAATTTCCCCTTGTTGTCTATTGCCATACGCGCCAATCCTTGTCCCTGATTGCTCCCAAAGGCTGATACTTTAGTAATTTCTCCTGTTACAAGCGACATTTTGGCCATACCCAACCAATAATTTTCTCCTGAATAAGGAAGAGTTTCGCCGTTTATAATCATGGGTTTCGAATATTCGAATCCAAAATAAAGGTTCTTTTTATCGGTGGCCATTGTTTTAATCATTCCAAAACCGCCATAACCTTCTGTTACAAATTCAAAGCCTTTTCCCCAAATGGCTGTTCCTTGTGGGTCAAGTTTTAATAAAAATGGTCCACTTCCATAATTTTCGCCTTGAGAGAACGCAACATTTACTGTGTCAACAGTAAATGAAGCATCGTAATAACCGGCTAAATAAATGTTGTTATTTTCATCCAATGCAAGGCGGTTTGCATTTACTCCGGAATACTCAACTATTGAATAAAAGGTTTTATACCACATAAGACTTCCATCAACGCCAGAGAATTTAGCAACCACAGCACGAGATGTCCACTCCAATTCAGGCTCATACACCTTTACTCCATTTACAAGAACGGAATCATTCGACGACGACCATCCTGCAACCACTATATTTTTATCACTATCAAAAGTCATATCGTAAAAACTTTCATAGCCATCGCCGGTAACCATCGCTGACCATAAAACCAATCCGTTGGTATCCATTTTAACCAGCAATGCATTGGCACTTGTGAAGTTTGGTAGTTCAATTCCCGCAAAATTGGCATCCAGCATCCAATACCCATTTATTACCACATCCTTACCATCATAAAGAATGTTGTTAAAAGTACTGTTTTCATGTCCATCTATATTTTTTGCCCATTCGCTGAAATGATGCTGAGCATTAAGTCTTAAAGAGACGAAGTTCAGAAATAAGAAAAAAATTATAATACCGTGTTTCATTTGATGCTTAATTTTAAATTTAACGACGGTAAAAATAGAAACAACTATTGATGGGGAGAAATATTTTGGATGGACATGGCATGGACAAAAATCTATTCCAATAATATTTAAATTTCGTTTTTGCCTTTATACGATGAGACCCATTTACTCTTGTGGAATAACAACATCTTAATTTAATAAAGCCCAGAAGGAATTGAAATATAATACCGCAAAGAAATCCGATTTTAAAACGATTAGGGATAAAGTTCCCTTTTTAAATCCATTATCAAGCAAGAGGAGACCGAAATTTTTTGCCCCAAAAAACGAAAATGCAACTTACTACCGAGTTGCTGACCCAAGAAAAAAGCAGCTACTAAAAAAACGTAGGTGTACCAACCAAATCCAATTTGGTAGTATATTCGCAGGAATACAATTACCGGAACCGGAATGTGAATGGCCAACACCCATTGCCATGAATACCTATTGACATTTGCTCGCCAATATCCAAAAGGAATGTTAATTAAAAACACCATTAATGAAATGATTGCTAAACGCATGTTTCAAACAATTTGCTTTCAAAGCTATTAAAACATTTTTGAAACCGGATTAAATTTATAAAAGGCGCTTATAATTATTCACTTGGCAAAGCAATTCCCCATTTTAATTGTTCTCTATCATATAACAAATTATTTGCATCTTTGTATTAGAGCAATAGTTTTAAACTTATGAATTTATTGAATTACATTAAGTCCCTATTCATTGCCTTGCTGCTCATTTCAGGTAACAGCTACAGTCAGGAGAACCTATATCAATTTATTCATCTGAATAACGACGATGGCCTTTCACAAAATACTGTGACGTCAATTTGCCAAGACCAATTTGGTTTTATTTGGTTGGCTACTTTTAATGGGCTTAACCGATACGACGGTTACGAAATTGTTACTTTCCTTAACAATGAAAAAGATACTACCAGCCTCAGCTATAATGATATTGAAGTGGTTTTTAACGACTCAAAAGGCCGGTTATGGGTAGGTACTTTTGGAGGAGGTGTTAATATTTTTGATCATAAAAAACAGAACTTTATCCGATTTTTCTTTAACCCTGCCGATAGTTCATCAATAAGTTCGAACGATATAACCGATATTTTTGAAAATCCGACAGGAACTATATGGATAGGAACACCAAACGGACTTAATCGGTATAATGAGGAAAAGAATAATTTTACACGATACCAGCACAAGCCAAACGACGCAAATTGTATTTCATCAAATTTAATATCCTGCATTCATTCCAACAGCCCAAATCATTTGTGGATTGGAACAAAGGGCGGTGGTTTAAACAAACTGGATTTAATTACCAACCACTTTGCCTATTTTACAAAATCACAAGGAAATACCATTAAAGACGATAAAATCTGGTCCCTTCATGAAGACGCCAAAGGAAGACTCTTGATTGGAGGAGAAAAAGAAGCCCTTACTATTTATAACCAAAACACCAACACGTTTAAATATTATGGCTATACCACCAAAGAATTAACCAACCAGGGTGAAAATTTAGTTCGAAGTATAATTCCTGGTTACAACGATGACTTATGGATTGGCAGCGATGGCGGTGGTTTGTATCAATTGAACCACACCTTACACTATTTTAGGGAATACCGATATAACATCTCAAAGCCTGAGGGATTGGCCAACAATTCGGTATCTAAATTATTCAAAGACAAACAGGAAATGCTGTGGATTGGCATGATTGACCATGGAGTTGACCGTATTAATTTGAATCAAAAAAAATTTTACCGGTTGAATTATAACCAGGATCCCAAAAAGGGTTTGAAAAACAATGGAGTTTCAGCCATTTTTGAAGATAGCGAAGGTGATTATTGGATTGCTACTGACGGCGGTTTGACTAAATCGAATAACCAGTTAAATGCGTTTACTCATTTTAATGAAAAATACAACGACCCAACCACTATTAACAACAATGCGGTAGTGTCGTTGCAGGAGTTAAAAAATGGCGAAATTTGGATTGGGACTTATTTGGGAGGAATTAATATCTATAATAAGAAAACGAAAGCTTTCCGCTATTTGACTTCAGATAGTAACAATCCAAATTCATTAAGCAATAATTTCGTCCGTTCCATTTATGAAGACAATTCTGGTTTAATCTGGATAGGGACTATGGGGGGAGGGTTAAATTCATACAATCCCAAAACGGGTTCATTTACCCGCTTTTTGTCAGATGACGATGAAGAAAGTGGCATAAAGGCTGCAAATATAACGAGCATTTTGCCTGATAAAAAAGAACGCCTTTATATAGCGACCTATGGTGACGGATTGATTGTTTATGATAAATCAACTGGTACATCGAATTCCTTTACCACTAATTTATTAAACAAGAATTCTATAAGCAATAATCAAGTAGTTTCCTTATTGTTTGATTCTGACTCCACCTTATGGGTAGGAACCACTAATGGGTTAAATGCTTTCAATACCAATACACAAGCTTTCACCAAGTTTTTCAGGGCCGATGGTTTATCGGATAATTATATTTCTGCCATAGTTGAAGACAACCATAAAAACCTTTGGATAAGCACAAACAATGGATTAACAAAATTCAATATCCATAATAAGGAAACAAAAACGTATTATAAAGAAGATGGACTTCAGGGAAAGGAGTTTAATCTAAATAGCAGCCTTGCTTCCCATAATGGGTTGCTATTTTTTGGTGGGTCAAATGGAATTACCTATTTTAATCCGGATAGCATTCAGGATTACGTGCTCGAACCCGATATTCAATTTACGGAACTTTCTGTATTAGGCCAAACCATAAACTCGGACGATACCCTTAACAACAAGGTGATACTTACAGAACCTGTTTATCAAGCAAAAACCATTACGCTTAGTTTTGAAGAGCCTGTTTTTACTATCCATTTCAGTGGCTTTCTTTTCAATTCTGTGGGTACAACAAAATATGCCTATCGATTGAGTGATATCGATTCTACTTGGTTTGATTTAGGAACTAGCAACTTCATTACCTTTCATAAATTTCCGTTCGGAAAACATCACCTTGAAGTTCGCGCCACAAATTCTGAGGGTAACTGGAGCAAGCAAACTAAGTCTATTCTAATAAACTACCAAGCCCCATTCTGGAAAACATCGCTATTTAAGACTTTATTAATTCTGTTACTAGCCAGCAGTATTCTGCTACTTAACTTTTGGCGAAATCAAAGAAATAGAAAACAGAAACGGCTATTAGAAAAAATGGTTCATGAAAAAACGATTGATCTACAGGAGATTAATTTGCTTTTAGAGGAAAAACAGGCTGAAATGGAAGTGCAACAAGAAGAAATTGTTACCCAGCGCGATTTGACTTATGAACAAAACATACAGATTTTAAAGCAAAACGAGGAGCTTGAAATGCATCATAAAAATTTGGAATCACTTATTGAAGCAAGGACTAAGGAATTAATCGCAGCAAAAGAACAGGCAGAAAATGCCGATAAATTAAAGACTGCCTTTTTAGCCAACATGAGCCATGAAATACGTACTCCCATGAATGCCATTTTGGGATTCCTTGAACTTCTGGATAATGAAGGATATTCCAAAGAACAGAGAACTTATTTCAAAAAAATAATAAACAGTAGCGGGCACACTTTACTAAATCTTATCGATGACATTATTGATATAGCAAAAATTGAATCCGGACAGATTTCCATTCACAACTCATCCTTTAGTTTAAAGTCCCTGTTTGAAGAACTTTATTCGATTTATGCTAAAAAGGTGGCAGAAGATAATCCAAATATAACCTTATTCATTGACTCTTTAACAGATGTGGTGATTAACTCCGATAGGTTACGGATCAATCAGGTATTGATTAATTTGCTCGATAATGCCCTTAAATTTACCGAATCGGGATCCATCCATTTTGGATATCAAATAAAAAACAATAAGATTCTCTGTTTTGTAAAAGACACGGGTATTGGTGTTTCAAAAGAAGACCAGCTTTCTATTTTTGACCGGTTTCGCAAAGTTGAAACCAAAAGCAGCAAGCTCTTTCGGGGTGCCGGGTTGGGTTTAGCCATATCAAAACATATTGTTTTGCTGCTCGGAGGAACCATTTGGATTGAAAGCGAACCCGGACTTGGCTCTGTTTTTTATTTTGTAATTCCACTTCCTCATAAAACATAAAAAAAGCCACCTTAGACTGATGGCTTTTCATTTGTTTTTTCGAAACTATTGCTTAAAATTAAGCGTAAGGTTTGAAATAGAATGCGGATTGTATGGTACTAATCCCTGAATATTCGAAACCAATACATCGTATTCATTGGAAGGAGAAGTACCGCCTTGAACAAAACCACCACTATTAAAAAATCCCGGGGCTTCTGTATTGGTTAAATAACTTGCCACTGTAGCGGCATCGGGATAAACTCCGTAGGTTTGATATACATATTCCCTTATTTGAGAAGTAAAAACATTTTGAAGCGAATAGGTTTCTAAAAGAACCTCGCGCCTTGTTTCGTTTAATTGACTTGGGGGCAAGCCAACCTCGGCTACTCCAATATTTTTTGATGCGCTACCCGAAGCCACAAAAGCCCAATTAAAACTTTTGGGTTCTTGCAAAAATAACCAGGCATCCGGGTGATTGCTATTGCCAACAACATCAATACGGTCGCCTGC
This sequence comes from Bacteroidota bacterium, assembly GCA_020047835.1. Taxonomy (GTDB): domain Bacteria; phylum Bacteroidota; class Bacteroidia; order Bacteroidales; family SZUA-534; genus GWE2-40-63. The sequence goes on along the minus strand of JAIFNJ010000055.1, from coordinate 10,481 downwards.
TTTACCAACAAACATCATCAAATTATCCATGTGAAAACGGTCACTTAAATTGAGATCCCACTTATAAATTGATACGGTCATGGTTACTTCATATATATCATTGCCTGCTTCAGAATAATCTATTCTATAAAGAGTGCTATCCATGTTTTGTGTTTCTGATCGATCCCAATGATGTGGCCTCAACATCGCTATTCCTAGGGTAGGTTTTGTGTTCCAAAAAACTTGTAATCCAATTCCACCATCAGCATTGTTTTCCGATGCGGCATCAACTATGGTAAGTTGGTGCTGCCAGATAACCCCTTCAAAAGAAGCGTTATCGATAACCACCACCTTTTTTGTTCTTCCGTCGTCGTCACTTGTATATGAAAAATTCATCGGTTTACTTAATCCATAAACCCTTATTGCCTTAATAATCTCTTCAACTACCTCGGCAGCGGCATCACCCAAATAAATAAAATTGTTCAAATGCTGATAGGCCTCATTGCCTGAAAATACTTCATTGGTTGTGCTTTTTTGCAATGAGGGTTGACTAATAGAACTCGGCACATCAATTCGAAAGCTTTCAGGTAAATCAGACTGCACAGCGGGGTCAGTTTCATCCTCTTTACAACTTACTATGAAGAGGAATAATATCCCCAATAAACTGATTAATAATTTTTTGCTGTTTTTCATATTTTTCAAAGTTTGTTTGTATAACGTTAAAATTCTGTTTTAGTTTTCATCCATAAATAATTATTTGTTCATTGAATATCAATTAGTCCGTGCGAATGGAACACCCCATGTTAATTTTCATTCGTTTTTGTGCAGTTTTCTGCATAGGGTTTCATCACAAGTTTATAATAAACAGTCCGAAAGGCAAAATTGTTATAATTCAGATTGAAAGTGGGCAATCCAGAAAATGTTTCTAAAAAAATACTTTCATAATTCAAATCCGGGTAAATGATGCTTTGCTCGGGAAAATGGATGCGTTTGCCGATTTAGTAATGCTTTTTATAAGCCTCCTTCATAGATTAGCATGAAAAAATAATTGGAGAATTACAGCGAATAAAAAATTCTCAACTGATTAATCTTTTGAATTTCAAATGTTTGCTTAATTTTATACGATAATAAAAGATTATCACGTTATAAGCAGTGTAACTTCTTACAATTCAAGGCGTCTATAGTCCATAACTTCAAGAAAAAACAATGGTAAAAATTGAACGACTTCACAAATCATATGTAATGGGGGCAAATAGTCTTCATGTGCTTAAAGGCATTGATGTTGAAATAGAAAAAGGTGAAATGGTTTCTATTATGGGAAGCTCCGGTTCCGGAAAATCAACATTATTAAACATCATTGGCATCTTGGATAATTATGATGAAGGTGCTTATTATTTAAACGGCGAGCTGATTAAAAACATGAGCGAAGCAAAAGCTGCCGTTCATCGGAATCGTACCCTTGGCTTTGTTTTTCAGCAATTCAATTTGATATCTTTTAAAAATGCTCTGGAAAACGTGGCGTTACCTCTTTATTATCAGCAGATAAACCGCAAAAAGAGAAATATCATCGCTATGGAATACTTGGACCGTATGGGACTTAGAGACTGGGCTCATCACATGCCCAATGAAATGTCTGGAGGACAAAAACAACGGATTGCTATTGCCCGGGCCCTTATTTCAAAACCAAAGGTAATTTTAGCCGACGAACCTACTGGGGCGCTTGATACGGCCACTTCATACGAAGTGATGGAAATACTTAAAGAAATTAACAGTGAAGGTATTACGGTTATTATAGTTACCCATGAGCATGATATTTCTGAAATGACATCGAGGGTAATCCGCCTGAAAGATGGTTTGATTGAATCGAACATTAAAAATGGAAAAGCAAAACAATTGGAAACCGCTTAACAAGTATTTAGAGTATTTAACTCTAAATACTCTAAGTACTCAAGACACTTTAATATACTTCTTAAGATGTTTGATTTAGATAAATGGCAGGAGATTTTTGCAACCCTGAAAAAAAATAAGCTGCGTACGTTCCTTACCTCTTTTAGTGTGGCTTGGGGAATATTGCTCTTAATTATTTTATTGGGTTCGGGCAATGGATTGCAAAATGCCGTGATGCAAAATTTTGAGAGCAATGCAAAAAATGCCGTTTGGATTTGGCCCGGACGCACCAGCATGGAATATAAAGGATTAAAGAAGGATCGCGAGATAAAATTTACCAACGAGGATTATGAAATGCTCCGCGACCAGATTCTTGAAATTGACCATATTTCGCCTCAGTTTAATATTTGGGGAGGAACCAGCGTAAGTTATAACAACGAATTTGGAAATTTTACGGTTCAATGCGTTCTTCCCGATCATAAACCCATTGAGGGGTCGAAACTTCTTTCCGGAAGATATTTGAATAACATTGACATTGACCAAAAAAGAAAAGTAGTTGTTGTTGGAGAAGAGGTTCAAAAAGCCTTATTTAAGCAGGAAGACCCCATTGGAAAGTATATAAAAGTGAATAACATCCTTTTTAAAGTAATAGGGGTTTATTCCGATGGAAACGGTTGGCAAAACCGTAGGGTCGTATTACCATTTACTTCGGCTCAACAAATATTTAATGGCGGGGTAACAGTATCATCCATCGGTTTGACAACAGGCGATGCCACTGTTGAAGAAACAAAATTGATTGAAGAAAAAATTCGTCAAAAATTGGCTAAAATCCATTCATTTGACCCTGAAGACAAAAGTGCTCTTGGATTAAGAAATACTTTACAGGAATTTGAACAAACCCAAAACGTTTTTTTTGGTATCAAGCTTTTCATTTGGTTTATTGGAATAGGAACCCTTATTGCTGGGATTGTAGGCGTGAGCAATATTATGATGATTGTTGTTAAAGAGCGGACCAAAGAAATTGGAGTTAGAAAAGCGCTGGGTGCCACTCCACGATCCATTCTTGGATTAGTAATATCGGAAGCCGTTTTTATTACCACTTTGGCTGGATATTTTGGAATGGTGTTGGGTGTTGCCATAATGGAACTGATTGACTTTGCGGTGGATCAAAGTATTGCCAATGCGCCGGTTACCAGCGATGCCGGGGGGCAACCCGTTATTTTCCTAAACCCAAATGCCGATATTGGAATTGCCATTGGTGCTACCGTTTTGTTAATTATTTGTGGCGCATTGGCTGGAATGATCCCCGCCATAAAAGCGGCTAGAATAAGTCCAATAGAATCCTTACGTTATGAGTAAAAAAGATCCTTTTATGTTACAGCAAAACGAAAAAAATGTTCGATTCTGATCTTTATAGAGAAATTTGGCAAGCCATTTCAAAAAACAAAATGCGCTCTACATTAACTGCATTTGGTGTATTTTGGGGAATATTTATGCTGGTAGCACTAGCTGGTGCAGGAAATGGTTTGCAAAATGGCATTACCAAACAATTTGAGGGCTTTGCTACCAATGCCGCTTTTATGTGGACAGAAAATACTACTGTTCCTTACAAGGGGTTTAAAAAAGGTAGAGGCTGGAATTACGATAATGAAGACATGCATGCCTTGCGTGCCAACATTCCTGAAATAGAATACCTGGTTCCTCGATTGCAAGCATACCGCCAAAGTACCCAAAACAATGCAGTTTATCAGGATAAATACGGTACGTTTCAAGTTCAGGGTGACTATCCGGCTTTGGCCAAAGTGGAGCCTTTTAAAATGGCAAAAGGCCGCTTTTTGAATGAAATTGACATTCAGCAAAACCGTAAAGTATGCGTTATTGGTTCCCGGGTTGAAGAGGTGCTTTTCAAAAAAGGGGAAAACCCGGTGGGAAAATACATCCGCGTTTCTGGTGTCTATTTCCAGATAATTGGAGTTACAAGTCCCGAGGGTAATATCCAAATTGGATATGATAAAAAAGAATCCATCCATATTCCTTTTACCACGGTGCAATCGGCATTTAATTACGGTGATATTGTCCATTTTTTTTCCTTTACAGCTAAGCCGCAATATTCCGTTGCCGATATAGAAACCCGCATCATGGACATTCTTAAGAAACGACACGACATTGCTCCTGAGGATCAAGGTGCCGTTGGGCATATAAACATTGCCCGTCAATTTAAAATGATGAGCTACCTTTTCATCGGTATCAATATTCTTATTTATCTGGTTGGTTTAGGCACTTTGTTGGCCGGGGTTATTGGCATCAGTAACATTATGCTTGTTATTGTGAAAGAACGTACCCAAGAAATCGGCATCAAGAGGGCTCTTGGGGCGACTCCTTACAATATTATCCGCCAAATAATTATGGAATCCGTTTTCCTTACCCTTACCGCAGGATATATGGGTCTGATTTTGGGTATTTTGCTGAATGAAGGGTTGGGCATTATACTGTCTGGATCGGGGAATGAAATATTCCTCAATCCCGGAATTGATTTGATGATGGGCTTGAAATCATTACTTATTTTAGTGGTGGCAGGTGCTCTGGCCGGATTATTACCAGCAAACCGGGCGGTTAAAGTAAAACCTATTGATGCTATTAGGGAAGAATAAAAAGATGTACTTAAAGTATATTAATGTGCTTGGAGTATTTAACGTTGAAAGCATAAACAAGATAAAAATAAATAGAATTATACATAAAGAATACCATTGAATTATAAACTCTAAAAACTTTAAGTACTCAAGGCAATTTAAATACTTCCTACGATGTTCGACAAAGAAAAATGGCTTGAAATTTTTTCAACCTTAAAAAAGAATAAACTCCGCACCGTGCTCACTTCTTTTAGTGTGGCTTGGGGAATATTTATTCTTATAATTCTTTTGGGATCAGGGAATGGTTTACAAAACGGAGTAACCAAACAATTTGAACAAGACGCTACAAACAGTATTTGGATTTACCGGGGCCAGACCAGCATGCCTTACCGTGGACTTAAACCCGGGCGCGGAATTAAATTTACCAATGAGGATTATGACGCAACACTCGGCGAAGTAAAAGAAATTGAAGCCATATCGGCTCGATTAAATATATGGCAGCAGCGGAACCTTACTTATAAGAATGAATATGGCACTTACGACATAATTGGTGTGCATCCGGGAACTAAGCAATTGGAAAATGTAACCATAGAAGAAGGCCGCTTTATTAGTGAATTGGATGTGAAACAAAACCGCAAATCAGTTACTATTAGTTATGTGGTGCGCGATGCTCTATTTAAAGATGAAGACCCGATTGGAAAATACATGAAGATTAATAATGTTCCTTTTAAAGTGGTAGGTGTTTTCAGTGACGAAAGTGAGCGCGACAACAACCGGGTTTACATTCCGGTTTCAACGGGACAAAAAATATTTACCGGAAATAATGAAATCCATAATTTGGCTATAACCATTCCCGCTTCGCAAATGGAAAAGAGCACGGAAATTGCTGAACAACTCCGCACCAGTTATGCCAAACGACATTCCTTTTCGGTTGACGACCGGAGGGCAATTTATATAAATAACAATTTGCAGGAATTTAAAAAATTTCAAAGTCTTTTTGGGGGTATCCGCATTTTTGTTTGGATTATTGGAATTGGAACTATTATCTCGGGCATTGTTGGTGTAAGCAATATTATGATAATTGTGGTAAAAGAACGGACTACTGAAATTGGTGTCCGGAAAGCATTGGGTGCAACCCCCAATTCAATTGTCGGATTAATTCTCATGGAATCAATTTTTATTACTGCTTTTGCAGGATATTTTGGTTTGGTAGCAGGCGTTGGTTTACTGGAATTGCTGTCGCCGTATGTAAAAAGCGATTTCTTTTTAAATCCTGAAGCTAACATATCCATTGCCATTGGAGCAACTATAATGTTAATTGTAGCAGGTACTTTAGCGGGATTGATTCCTGCCCGAAGAGCCGCCAGTATTAAACCCATTGAAGCCCTTAGGGAAGAATAGGAAGAAGTACTTAGAGTAATTTAAAGTTAATAAAGTTGAAAATGTTAATTATATAATTATTTAGCCTTACAGGCTAAAAGAACTCAGCCCGGTGCAAGGCACCGGGAGGAATTATTAACACAAAAAGCGATCGGCGCAAGCTGTTGTATATATTAAACGAAAAATGATTCATGCGCCGAAAGATTGAAATATTAAGAAAATAGGTAATCGTTTATAAACAAACCTAATTAAAAAAATAACAGGAAATCAACTCTAAATACTTTATTATGATAGACCTCGATAAATGGAACGAAATAATGCAAGCTCTCAAAAAGAACAAGCTTCGCACCTTTCTGACTGCATTCGGGGTGTTTTGGGGTATTTTTATGCTTGTAATAATGTTGGGTTCCGGAAATGGGTTGCACAATGCAGTGTATGACAACATGGGCGATTTTTCGACCAACAGTTGTTTTATGTGGACTCAGACTACAACCATCCCCTATAAAGGATTGCCCCGTGGAAGGCGTTATAATTTTAATAATGGCGATACCGAATTACTCCTCCAAAATATTCCGGAAATTAAGGCGTTAAGTCCACGGTTGAATGGATGGAGCAATACGGGCGGTAACAATGCTGTGCGGGGAAATAAAGCAGGAGCTTTTTCTATAAACGGAGATTATCCGGCATGGAACCTGATTGACCCAGTTGAAATTACTGCTGGTCGTTTTATAAACGATATGGACATTAAAGAAAATCGAAAAATTATTGTTATCGGTTCAAAAGTAGTGGAAGCGCTCTTTTTAAAGGGAGAAAACCCCATTGGCCAATATGTTAAAATAAACGGAATCTATTTTAATGTGGTTGGTACCTTTAAATCGAAAAAGGGGGGCGGACAGGCTGAAGAAGAAGAACAAAACATTCACATGCCCTTTACTACCTTACAAAAAACATACAATTTTGGCGATGTGGTTGGCTATTACGCCATGGTGGCTTACGATGATATTCCCGTAGATGTGGTAGAAACAAAAGCCCGGAAAATACTCAAATCAAGGCATAAAATACATCCCGATGACGAACGGGCTATTGGTGGATTTAATGTGGCCAAACAATTCCGAAAAATGAGCGGACTCTTTTTGGGCATCAATACCTTGATATGGATAGTCGGAATTGGAACCTTGTTGGCCGGGGTTATCGGAGTTAGCAACATTATGCTGGTAATTGTGAAAGAACGGACTAAAGAAATTGGTATTCAGCGGGCATTGGGTGCTAGGCCCATAAAAGTAATATCGCAAATAATCAATGAATCAGTATTTCTAACCTCATTATCCGGTATTCTTGGGCTTACAGCAGGTGTTTGGCTGGTTGAGTTAATAAATAGAGCAATGGACGGTGGAGGCGGCGACATGTTTAAAAATCCCGAGGTTGATATCCGGGTAGCATCCATTGCCCTGATTATTTTGATAATTTCAGGTGCTTTTGCCGGACTTTTACCTGCTAGCAGGGCGGTAAGTGTTAAACCCATTGATGCCATTCGGCAGGATAAATAACAATGAACAATTAGTAATTTACAATTATTGAATGAATTAAAATAAACAAGTAATAAACGATTTAACCTAATAACTAATACTAACTATTAACACGTATAAATAATGAAGAAGTTTTTTAAAATCCTTATTTGGGTTCTTGTTTTAGCCCTATTTATAGGCACTTTGGCATTCTTAGCTTATAAATCGAAGAAAAAACCAGTGGTTTATGAGATTCAAAAACCTACCAAGATTAACATTGTGAAAAAAACCATTGCTACCGGCTCGGTATTGCCTCGCAAAGAGATTCAAATAAAACCTCAAATATCGGGTATTGTGCAGGAAATATATCTGGAAGCCGGCAATTCAATTAAAGAAGGACAGGTAATTGCCAAAATAAAAGTTATTCCCGACATGATTAGTCTCAACTCGGCCGAATCGAGGGTAAACTTATCACAACTTAGCTTTGAAAACGAAAAGCAAAAGTTTGAACGTCAAAAACAATTGTACGAAAAGAAAGTAGTATCGGAATCGGAATACCAAAATGCTGAATTGGCTTTTAACTCGGCTAAGGAAGAGCTGGAATCGGCCAAAAGCAATCTGGAAATTATTAAAGAAGGAGTGAGTAAAAAAGCCGAAACAGCTACTAATACTTTAATCCGTTCCACAATCAGCGGCATGGTACTCGACATTCCCATTAAGGAAGGAAACTCGGTGATACAGAGCAACAGTTTTAACGACGGTACTACCATTGCTGTAATTGCCGACATGAACGACATGATATTTGAAGGCAAAGTAGACGAAACCGAAGTGGGTAAAATTGTTGAAGGCATGCCCCTCAAATTGACCATTGGTGCTATTGAAAACCAACATTTTGATGCCAACCTGGAGTACATTTCGCCCAAAGGAGTGGAGGAAAATGGGGCCATTCAATTTGAAATAAAAGCAAAGGTAAGCCTAAAACAAGGGCAGTTTATCCGTTCCGGATATAGTGCCAATGCCGATATTGAATTGGAACGCCGCGATAGCGTTATGGCTATAGCCGAGGGTTTGATTACTTTTAGTGGCGATACCGCCTTTGTAAACATTTTAACCAGCGATTCCATTACCGTACCACAGATTTTTGATAAAAAGAAAATTGAAATTGGCCTTTCCGATGGAATCAACATTGAAGTAACCAATGGATTAACCTGGAACGACCAATTGAAAGGCGAAGAAAAGAAAGAGAAAAAAGAGGATAAGAACCAACATCCACCACGGAATTAGAACACGTGGTTTCAAATCCCTCTTTATTAATTATAAAATGTAGAACAATGAATAAAAACAGATATTTAATCAAAACATCGTTGTTTTTGATAACCATCGCCCTATTTTCATTTAGCGGTTTTGCCCAAGAATCTTGGTCATTGGATAGTTGTGTGCGATATGCTATTGAAAACAACATCCAGATAAAACAGCAAACATTGAACGTGAATTATGGTGAGAATCAGTTAAAACAATCAAAATACAATTTAGCACCAAATTTAAATGCTGGTTTGGGCCATTCTTTTGCTTATGGCAAATCTTTAACCCAGTTGAACACCTATACAAATCAGAATTCACAAAATTCTGACATTTCATTAAGCAGTGAAGTTATGCTCTTTAATGGCATGGCAAAATTGAATACGGTTAAGGCAAGAGAATTTGAATTGAAGTCTGCCATGCAGGATTTAGAAAAAGCAAAAGATGATATTTCACTGGCAGTAGCAGCAGCCTACTTAGAAATTTTATTTAATAAAGAACTGGTTGGTACTTCAAGAGAACAAACCTTGGTAACAAAGCAACAAATTGAATTTAATTCCAAGCAAGTTGAAGCTGGCGTAATGGCTAAAGGGAAGTTACTCGAAACGGAATCACAATTGGCTAATGAAGAATTAGCGCTCACCAATTATGAAAATCAGCTTCAACTATCATTACTAAATTTAATGCAGTTGTTGGAAATTCAAGTAACCGATAGTTTTGATATTGTGATTCCAGAATTTGATGCCAATATGCTTGATGGAAGCTTACTGAATTCTGAAGAAGTATTTAATAAGGCGGTTGCCGAAAGGCCAGAAATATTAAGTAAAGAGTATAAACTTAAAAGTATCGAGAAAGAAAGCGTTATTGCAAAAGCTCAATTATATCCTTCATTAAGCGCTGGTGCTTCATACTATAACAATTACAATGATCAATACCAAAAGGTTGTTGGTTATACAAGTGATGCCGTTCCAGAGCCTATACTTGGCAGGATCCCGTTCAGTGAACAAATAGAAAACAACAATCGAACTCAGTTGTATTTTTCTTTGAGAATACCCATTTTTAATGGTTTGCAGGCTCGAACCAATTATAACAATTCATTTATAAACTACGAAAATTCAAAGTATCTGTTGCAAGATGAAAAAAACAAATTACGTAAAGAGATAGAACAGGTACATTTAAATGCTCTTTCGGCAATGAAAAAATTTTATAGCAGTGAAAAAGCGGTACAGAGCAGCGAGGAGGCCTTTCGATATGTCGAGGAAAAATTCAATTTAGGTATTGTAACTCCTTTGGAATACAATGATTCGAAGAATAAAGTGTTCAATGCAAAATCATCCTACATTCAGGCTAAATATGAGTATATTTTTAGGGTAAAAATTCTTGATTTTTATAACGGTAAAGAGATTACGTTGTAATTTAAAATTTTATACTGCAAAAAAGCTGCACCCTTCGGAATGCAGCTTTTTTTAGTTTATATACCTCTGTCTCACGAGTTTTTTAACAATCCAAAAGCTTTTGTATAAAACGTCCTAAAATTATGAGTATTCCTTGAATAATCCTTACTATTTGTCGCAATACTGCTGTTTTTTGGCTGAATTTGAAGATGAATCGCTGGGGTTGTTTCCTAATTTTATATTCTGAATACTTTGTTTTTTGGGTATTAACAAAAGTTGTTCATTAATTTAAAGGGTTTCACACTAATATGTTTTATTTATGAATAGTTCGTCACATAAAATCCCGGTTTGGGAAAAAATCGGTTACAGCTTAGGAGATTTCTCGGCAAATCTGGTTTTTCAGACAT
>JAIFNJ010000072.1 GCA_020047835.1 Bacteroidota bacterium | reverse complement strand
CGGTTCCCCAGATTATTTTGTTTTTAAAGCGGTATGCCAATGGATCTTTGAGCGAAGGCAATCCTTCATTTACGCTGTAGAACTTCGTTCTTTTGGGTTTGTGTATCATCTTGATATCGGGGGTAACTCTAATTATGCCATTATTAAGCGTTCCCAGCCATATATCTCCCGTTTCATCTTCCATAACTCCTCTTATGTTGTCGTTAATGCCTTCCCATTTACCCTCATTAATCCATTTCCCTTTTTCATAACGGATAGAAATGAATTCGGGATAATCGGGGCTAAACACTCTTAATGGGTTTTTAACCGACTGAACTATTTTGAAAGCATGCGATGACCCTTTATATATTTGTATGGCTTTATCTCCTTTTACTTCAAAGATACCACTTGAAGTTCCCAGCAAAAGTAAATTCTCTTTATTGCCACTTATACTGGCAGGAGTTTTGAATTCCAGAAAACTCCAGTTTTGACCTACTGGTATATTTTTAATTTCGCATAGTTTATTGGAGGCATCTATGTAATAAAGTTTTGTGTCGGTAGCAATATACATGGTTCCCCGAAAACGGATGATATTAAGTACCGTACCGTTCAACCCCGCTTTTATGTCCCTGTAGCTTAAATCAAATCCCAATTCGGTTTTACTTATACCATTTGATAACCCCATCCAAATATTTTGATCCGTATCTGTTGCTATATCATAAATGGAATTGCTCTGCAAAAAACTGCTTTCATTATAGTGTTGCAAAGCGGTTCCCTGTTTATCAAACAATAAAGCCCCTTTATTTAAAGAGCCTAGAACCAAATATTCGTTTTGAAACACGGAAGCATTATAAATGTCGTTTTCTGCCAAAAAACTATTGTTTGAAATAGGAAAAGGTTGTGGTAGGGCATTTGTATTGGGTTGGTACACATACAAACCTTCGGTACGGGTGGGGATTAAAATTAAGCTATCGCTCAGAGGCAGAGCCATCCGAAAAGTGTTTTTATTCTTAAAAAAATCCGATTGGAGTGCATTTTTTAATTCGTTATTCTCAATTTTCATCAGCCCTTTTTTACTAAGCCGAACATAGTAAGTGTCATTATACATAAAATCGCCCAAAAATCTCCCGTTGGTATCGGCTTTGAAAATGGTGATGTTTTCCTTTTCGGGAGTATATTGAAGAATTGCATCATAGGTAAGGAAATAAACAAATTCCGTTGTGAATTTTATAAAACGAACATCTCCAATTTTATAGGTTGAATCATTCACTAAGTGAGTGAGCGTTTGGTATTGGGTGTTTCCGGTTTTATCGGGAGTTAAATAACCGAATTCGTTACTTGCCCCCACATAGATGACCCCTTTTTTATCAATGCTTAACTCATAGGGTACGGCTTTTTTGTCTAGGGGAAAACTACGCCAATTAACGCCATCGTATTCCAGAATGGAACCCCCATTTGTGCCAAAATATAGGATCCCTCTGTTATCCTGAACGGCGCACCAAACCTGTGGCGAATTATTAAATTCTTTGGGGGTGTAGTTGCGAATAACGGGGAACCCAATTTCCTGAGCATTAGTAACAGATAGGAATGATGTGATAATAAGGAAAAAACAGAAGCATTTTATTCTCATGGTAAAAAACATTCACTTAGCTAAGCTTTTAAAAACAGATACTTAGGTACTTTGTTTATAATTTGATAAAATACATAATACCAGTAAAACTAATAAATTTTAATAAAGTTAGCATCCGTGTGTAAAACTCAAAAAGTATCTGTTTTAAGTAACTGGCAATTTTATTGTTACCTTGGTTCCAATTCCCATTTGGGACTCAAATTCTATCGTTCCCTGATGTTCCTGAATAATGTTATAGGTAATGGCCAGACCCAATCCGGTTCCTTTGCCCGGATCTTTGGTGGTAAAAAAGGGATCCATTATTTTTGAAATGTTTTCTTTATTTATACCGCCTCCGGTATCGGTTACTAAAACTACTAGTTTTTCCTCCTCAATACTGGTAGTAATTGTGATGCTACCTTTTTTTTCAATGGCATGGCAAGCATTAGCCAGAATATTTAAAAACGCCTGATGTAACTTACCTTCGTTTCCAATAAAATTATAGGGCTCTTGCGTATAATTTTTAACAATTTCAATGCTATGTTTAGTCTCGCTCTGCAGCATTATCAGGCAATTATCGATAACGGAATGAATGTCACAATCTTCCAGCAACAATTCATTTTGCCGGCTGTAATGGTTTAGGCTGGTCACAATTGCTGCCGTGCGATTTACCCCAACAGTAATTCCATTAAGTATGGGTGCTACTGCTTCCAAATGGTCCTTCAGCTTCTCGTTAAAATACGATTCCAACCGATAAATTCCTCCTTGTATAAAATTCAGTGGGTTGTTAATTTCGTGTGCAACACCTGCCGCCAAAACCCCCAATGAAGCCATTTTCTCCGATTGGATTAATTGTTTTTGAGTCTCTTTTAACGTATTCACCGTTGCTTCTAATTCAGCTTTTTGGTTATGAAGCTCTTCGTTGGTAGCGGTTAACTTTTCATTGAATGTTTGCAATGCATCTTTTTGTTGAACAACTTCCTGTGTTTTTTCATCAACAATTAATTTAAGCAGCTTTTGCTGGCGGTTAAGTGATGTTATTCGCCAACGGTAAAAACCAAGCAAACATCCAAGGAAAAACAACGTAATTAGAAAATTAAACCACCAGGTTTTCCAAAATGGAGGATGAATAACTATTTTTAAATTCGTACTGTTTTCATTCCAAATTCCATCGTTGTTTGATGCTTTTACCATAAAAGTATAAGTGCCGGCATCCAGATTGGTATAAGTTACAAATCGTCTCTGCGCATCTGTTGGAATCCAATCTTTATCAAACCTATCCATTTTATAGCGGTATTGGTTTTTATTGGAATTGTTAAAATTTAATGCAGCAAATTCAAATGAAAAAACATTGTCGGAATGGTTTAAATGTATCTCTTTTGTTAAAATTATATTCTTTTTAAGTATGGATGAACTATCGATCTGAACTGATTTATTGAAAATTTGAAAATCAACAATATAGGTCAACGGCTTTAAAGGATTGTCTGAAATCTTATTCGGTTCAAAAATGGTAAATCCGTTAATTCCACCAAAATATAGTTTTCCTGCTTTATCCTTAAAATAGGATCCCTCAATAAATTCATTGGCCGGCAGCCCATCCTTTTGGTCATATACTTTAAGAATTTTTCCAATGTTTGGATCAAACTTGTATAATCCATCCATGGTACTGAGCCACAGGAAGCCTTCATTGTCTTCAAGTATTCCAAGAATAACTGCACTTAAAAACCCGTCCTTTTTAGTAAAATTAGTAAAGGAGGTGTCTTGAGGGTTGAATTTATTTAATCCATTTCCTGTACCAATCCAAATTGTCTGGTTTACCGTGGTTTCAAAAATGCAAAAAATTCTATTGCTACTAATCGATTTTGGATTATCCGGATTGTTTTTGAAGTGCTCAAAAAGGCCGGTTATGGGGTTAAATTTGTTCATTCCGGTGTTGGATGAACCTACCCATATATTATTCTCATGATCTTCAAACAATCCCATAACACGAATATCACTGATAGAATGCGGGTTGTTTTTATCAGGAATATACCGGGTAAATGCTTCATTGTGAGGGTTGAATTGATTAAGTCCTCCGCCGGATGTAGCAATCCAAATCATTCCTGCTTTGTCGATAATCATGGATCGAATATAATTATTGCTCAGGCTGTTTGGATTCTCCGGATTGTAGGTAAAGTGTTTAAATGCGCGTGTTTTTGGGTTATAATAATCAAGGCCTGCCCCGTAGGTTCCAATCCACAGGTTATCGAGTGAATCAACACACACCGCATTTACAAAATCTAACGATAAGGTATTAATATCAGAGGCATCATTACGAATAGTTTGAAACAATTGGGTTTTTGGGTCGAATCGGTTTACTCCTCCCCCAAATGTACCAATCCAGATGTTTCCTTTTGTATCCTCTTTTATGGCCCGAACTAAATTATTACTTAAATGATTATCGTTATTGGGTTCGCTATGATAAAACGAGAATTTTGGAGGGTTCGGATCAAATTTATCCACGCCGTTTGAAAAATTTCCAACCCACATTATACCCGATCGATCCTGAAATATACATCGTACCAAATTGTTTGATAAACTGGTAGGATTAATTGGATTGTTAAAAAAGTTTGTGAATTTTAAGGTTGATCTGTTTTCATTTTTCAGTAATGAAAGGCCGCCATAGGTTCCTATCCAAATGTTCTGGTCTTTATCTTCAAATACGAAATGAACATCATTCATTCTTAAAGAATGAATATCAGTGGAAGACGAAAATATGCGCCTAATTTGAGAAGTTTTAGGGTCAATTTGGTTAAGACCATAATCTGTTGAAACCCAAATAATTCCTTTGCTATCGGCAAATACATGATTCACCTTATCGCTACTTAGTGAATTTGGATTTTTTGGATTGTTTTGATAATGTGTGAATATGCCGGTTTTAGAATCAAATTTATCAACCCCTTTTTCATTAAGTCCCAACCAAATATTATTTTCATCATCTGCCGTTATGGTGTTAATGGTGTTAAATGCGATGCTTAGTGGGTCTCCCGGTTTTTTAGAGTAATTAGTAAAGGCATGCGTTGTTTTATCAAACTTATTTAACCCCGCTTCAGCAGTACCAACCCATAAATAGCCCTCCTTATCTTCAAATATCGACATTACCACATCGTGACTGATACTGTTTTCATTTCCTTTTATGTTCCGGTAAGCAATAAAATCATCGGTTTCAGCCCGGTATTTATTTAGCCCACCGCCTAAAGTCGCTATCCATAATTCGCCATCACTATCCACAAACAGATTATATACCCTACTGTTGCTTAATGAGTTTGGTTTTTCTGAATCATGAAAATAATTTTTCAAGGTATATCCATCGTATCTATTTAACCCATCAGCTGTACCTATCCAGATAAAACCATATTTATCCTGAGTAATGGAATATACCGTGCTTTGCGACAGCCCAGAAGCTTTATTCAGGTGTTCAAAGCGGATTTCATCCTCTTGACCAACGACTGTATGAGCAATGGCTAAGACAAAAAAGAAAAATAATATAATCGTAAAAAATTTCATGGACAACCTGATTTTATCAGCGATGCTTAAATAACAAAGTTAAAATTTCAAACAATCAAATCGCATATTCTGTAAAGGAACATTTTTATATAGCGTGTGTTCAATGGAATGGCTACAATTTATTGTATAAGAACCTTGAATCCCTTAAATGTAGTGTTTTTATTGCAATGGAGCGGTTTTATTTTTGGGTAGTTTTACTATTACCTTGGTCCCCTCATTTATTTGCGACTCGTAATCGATAGTTCCCTGATGATCCTGAATAATATTATAGGTTATTGATAAACCCAACCCTGTTCCTTTTCCCGGATCTTTGGTGGTAAAAAAGGGATCCATTATTTTTGTTATGTCGCCTTTATTAATTCCACACCCGGTATCGGCTATCTCAATTAATAAATGGTCTAATTCATCTTTTGTGGTAATAGTAATGGTACCATTGTTTTCAATGGCGTGGCAGGCATTTGTGAGTATGTTTAAAAATGCTTGATGTAATTTTCCTTCATTACCAGTTACATTGGGGGTAACCGGGGTATAATCTTTTACTATTTCAATCCGGTTTTTTGTTTCACTTTGCAACATTACCAAACAATTATCGATAATTGTATGAATGTTACATTCCAGTCCTAATTGGTCGTCTTGCCGGCTATAATGGTTTAAACTGGTCACAATAGCTGCCGTTCGGTTTACCCCAACGTACATGCTGCTAATTATGGGTGCTACCTTTTCAAGGTGTTCTTTTAAGTTTTCATTAAAATACGTTTCCAACATAAATATTCCCCCTTGAATAAAATTCAACGGGTTATTTATTTCGTGGGCTACCCCGGCCGCAAGGAGGCCTAGTGAAGCCATTTTTTCGGAATGAATGAGTTGATTTTGAGTGTCTTTAAGGGTTTGAATGGTTTCCTGAAGTTTTTTTTGTTCACTCCTTAATTCTTCATTAGTTGCATGAAGCTCTTCATTTACATTTGATAATTCGCCAGAATACTCACTTAATGAAAGGTTGAGTTTCTTTTTAACTTTAAGATTGCGGCGCACATTAAAAAAAAGAAAGAGGATAAGTAATATCATCAACCAGGTTCCAATTTGGATAATTTTTTGATTTTTGATTTTTTCTTCTTGTATTGAGTTTATCTTTTTTAGAAATTCTAGTTTTTGAATTTCTTTTTCTGTGTTTGCCAGTGTTTTTAATTGGTCAAATTGTTTTACCCTGCTCGCATAGAAAATACTATCTCTCATTTTTACATAATTTTCCTTATACGTTAGGGCTTTTTCAAATTGATTAAGCTGACTGTAATAGGATGAAAAAACATTTAAATGATCAAGTTTTAATTGGTCGGCTCGCATTTGATGGAGCAGGGCTTCAGCATTTTCTAAATAGACTTTCGCGGAGCCATACTCCTTAAGACTCAAATAAACTTCGGCTAGATTAGTAAGATTTTGTATTTCCTCATACTTATTATAAAGCGTCCGGTTAATTTCAAGCGACTGATTGTAATAATTAATTGCGGCAGCTAAATCATTTTCGTCTTTTGATAGGTTTCCTAAATTATTAAGATCTTGGGCCATTGACTGCTTTGCCCCAATTACCGCATTAATTTGATACGCTTTGTTTAAAGCTATCTTTGCTTCCTCTTGTTTTTTTAATCCCCGGTAACTAATGCCAATATTATTCCAAACAACAGCCTCGGCTTTTTTATCGCCGGTTTTTTCAATAATGGCCATGGCCATATTAAAGTAGGCAAGAGCTTCGGCGTTTTGATTCAAGTTTCTTAAAACCAATCCAACATTGTTGTATTCACGCCAGATTTCGTCCTTTTTACCCGATTTTTCCTTAATGCTGAGGGCAAGAAAATAATTTTCCAGTGAACCGTTGTAATCACCCAAATAATAAAGCACCACTCCCTTTCGATTAAATGAAAAGGAAAGCCGGTTGGAATCGCCCATTTTTTCTGATAGATTGATGGCCGTATCAGCATAAATCAACACCAATTCAGGATGAACAGGGGCATACTGAAATATAAACTGATTTAATTTATCAATTTTAACCGAATCACTGCTATCTTGAATTAATAACTTATTCAACGAATCCAATACATTTGGTTGCGAAAATCCTGGTATTAGTATTAGACAAATTGAAACGGTTAGCAATAAATTTTTCATTGAAAACGGAAAAAGTTTAATGATTCTTGGCATTTATTTAGCGTTTGGAAATTTAATAAAAAAGCTGATTCCGACACAAGTTTCCTGTCAAATAATGCTAAAAGCCAATAATTACTGCTTTTTTGGGGGTTAACTCTAAAAAAGTAGGGTTAATTTAGTAAACTAAAAATGAAGTAAGTCCTATATTCCAATGCGGTACGAAAGCTTAATTAAAAACGTGTTTTGTGGCTGAAAGTTAAACATATTGGTAACATTCGTAGCAAACTGCATGTCAGGGTCATTGGTTTCGTTATACCTGTTTTGCGACCAAACCAAGAAAAGTACGGAACCCGGCCTATATTCCCATCGGGCTACCAGATTGGAAAGAAACACTTTGGTATTAAAATCGGGCTTGCTAAACCCATAATCCGGAGAACCATCGCCCGATTCATCAATTTCATATTCCTGAGTTTCGTTGTTCAAATGAATCGTTTCCTCCGGATAAATGTGAAACCTATCATGGTAAGAATCATTTTTTGAATCGGTAACCATTTTATATTCGTTGTATGCCCCTGTGGCAAAAAATGGCTGTCCCCAATATTGAATGGAAATGTCGGGAGTGAGGTTCACATTCACACGAAGCGACGCGCTAACTACCCGTTGATCAATTGAAGCCAAAATATATCTGGGATCTCCATTGTAGCTGCTTTCCGTAACATATTGCTGCTCGTTAAAATCTTGGCTGATGGAAGGCGCCAACCCAAATTCGATGTTGTACCAAGGTTTATACGTAATTTCCAATTCATAGGAACTGCTTTGATAATAATTCTCAAATCCTTGGGAATAATTGCCAAAAAGGGCGATGCTTAATTTCTTTCGGTAATCGGATCCTACAAATCCCCAAAGGTTTGTATTGCCTGGCATCCTATAAGCCGGACCTCCGCGCAATTGTGAAGTGGAAAGTTCATCCGTGTTTACATTTACCCCGAAACTTGATCGGTAGTTATTTTTAAATGTGACATTCAAATTGGTATTACCTCCCATTCCCAGATAAGTTCCACCAAAATCGAAACTCGACCAATGGTTTATGTTGATTCCCATCCGTTTAAAGATTGAAAAAGGTTCGTTTATGCGGTAACCCGCCCAAAGAATGGATATTATATCATCGGAATGTCTGACAAAACCCACATCGTTAAGTTCCAATCCAGGTGATTTAAAGTAAATGGCCGCAATATAACTGAGCCTGCCGCCGCCGCTTTTACCAAAATTTACATTGCCCCCATAACCCGGTAACGAAGTGCGGGTGCTATCCATCTTCACGTGTTTGGCATCGGGCCTCTGGAATAAATGGGTCGGCGATTCCTGAGTGTTAATCAAAGCCTGCGTGCTTCCTTGCACATAACTAAAAGCTCCTTTGGCCGTAAAAAAATAGGTTTTATCTTTCCAATACTTGGTAAAATCGAGCCCGGCAGTATAGGCGTTGGTATGAAGGTAATCCAGTTGTTCCTCGTCAATCAACCGGTTGGTAGAGGTCACCATCCCACTTAACAATGTATTGCCACCCCCAAAGTCTTTCTGAATGCTTACCACGGAATAATTGGTGGCCGGTTCCACGGTTTCTTCCCGGGTTTGATCTTGATTATAAGTAATTTCAGCACTTTCTTTGGCCGTTACACTTTCCATGATGCCTATACTTAACCCGTTTTTGGATCGACCGGTAATTTTTGCCGCTCCTAAAATTTTAGTCGCGTCAGGCACTTTGGCATATTCAGCAGAATCAAGTTCCGGATAATTGTGCGGGTTTCTTCCAATACGCCGGCTGTAAAACAGATTATCCCAAGCCAAATCACCATCGCCAAACATCAGAGGAAAGTTGATGATGTTATTCCCTTCAATAAAAAACGGCCTTTTCTCTTCAAAAAATAGTTCAAAACCGGAAAGATTCACTGAGGATGGGTCAGCCTCAACCTGTCCAAAATCGGGATTGATAGTAAAATCGAGGGTCAAATTATTGGTCAGTCCAACTTTTCCATCCAATCCCATATTCCCTTTCCAATCGCTGCCATCGGCATACGGATTTCCTTCTTCTTGAGGATAAGATGAATAGTTTGCCACTGCATAAGGATATAAATCAAATGTTTTTTTTGGCTGGATATCCACCAACCCATTCATTTTACCAAAGTGATGCACCCATCCCGGATCATTTCGTTGTTTGGCCTGCCAAAGCGAGGTTTCTTCGCTCCGCTGAATATAACGCTCTATTTGAATTCCCCAGGTTTGCTCATAACTGTTTACAAAACGGAATTGCGAAAAAGGAATTTTCATTTCAGCTACCCAGCCCTCATTTGTAACTGTTGTCTCCACCCACCAGATTGGGTTCCATGAATTGTCCTGCGAATCGCCATCGTTTGAAATAAATGCATCGCTTTTTGTACCCGCTGCACTTACATTGAAGCAATACGATGTTTGTTTGTCGTTATAACTGTCGAATTGAACCCCAAGGTAATCGCCATCCAAATCATCGCGCCGGGTTAACCGTTTCGAAATTAAGGCAGGCTCTGAATCCAATGCTTTTATGGCCACATATACAAAATCCTGATCATATAGAATGGCAAATTGTGTGGGTTGTGATGCTTTTTTGTTATCGTAGGGAATATACATCTCAAACTCTTGGTTCCATTGGGCATTGGTCCAAACGGGTTCATTCAAAATTCCATCAATTTGAATGGGTTGACTTATTTTTTGAGTCTGACATTCTTTTTTTTCAATGCTCTTCCCAAATGCAGTTGTGCAAAGCATTGTACCAAGAAAAATAATTAATTGCCGCATAAATACTGTTGTATTGCTGTTGCTAAAAAAAAGTCTTTCAATAGACGACTGCTTTTAAAAAGCGTTACAATCAAATTAGACTATTTTATGGCTTTATTTAATAAACAACCATCGAAAGGCTCCAATCATAAAAGCATTAAATCAAAAACGAACAATTTCACAACTTAACCGTTTAGGCTACTAAAAGAAATACTTTTCACTAAAACCAATTAATTTCACATAACAAAACTATTTTATGAAAACACTTTTTAATACTTTACTGCTTGCTTTTTGGGGAATAGCTGCTTTTGCACAATTCACCCAGCCCGCTTTACCTTATGCTTATAATGCTTTGGAACCATACATTGATGCTGCTACCATGGAAATTCATTACAGCAAACACCATAAAGCGTATGTTGATAATTTAAACAAAGCTGTTGTTGGAACGGAATATGAAAAAATGACTATCGACCAATTGACTGGCGCTATTACGGAAAGTACCCCGGCACCTATCCGGAATAATGGCGGTGGTGTTTGGAACCATACTTTTTTTTGGAACTGCATGGCTCCTAATTCGGGTGGTAATCCTACTGGCGCTTTGGCCGATGCCATTACTACTCAATGGGGCGATGTTGCCAAGTTTAAAGAAGCTTTCAAAAAAGCAGCGTTGGGACAATTTGGTTCGGGTTGGGCCTGGTTGGTTGTTGCCGATAAAAAGCTGGCAATTGTGGCCACTCCCAATCAGGATAATCCATTGATGCCGGTTAGCAGTGTAAAAGGAACTCCCGTTTTAGCTATTGATGTATGGGAACATGCCTATTACTTGAAATACCAAAATAAGCGGGGCGATTATGTGGACCAATTCTGGAATGTGGTAGATTGGAAGACCGTTGAAAAACGATATACTGAAGCGTTAAAATAACAAAAAAACCCCGCCAGCAAATGTTGGCGGGGTTTTTTTTGAATATAATCTAATATGCTGATTTAAACTGACGTAAAAACCGAACATCGTTTTCAAAATAAAGTCTCAAGTCCTTGATTTGGAATTTGAGCATGGCAATGCGTTCAATGCCCATTCCAAAGGCAAATCCGGTATATTTTTCACTGTCGATGCCACAACTTTCCAATACATTTGGGTCAACCATTCCGCATCCTAAAATTTCCAACCAGCCGCTGTATTTGCATATATTGCAGCCTTTCCCCCCGCAAATGGAGCACGACACGTCCATTTCGGCCGATGGTTCGGTAAATGGGAAATACGATGGCCGCAACCTGATTTGTGTTTTTTCGCCAAACATTTCTTTAGCAAAGTATAGTAGGGTCTGTTTCAAGTCGGCAAAAGATACATTCTCGGCCACGTACAAACCTTCCACCTGGTGGAAAATGCAATGGGCACGTGCCGATATGGCTTCGTTACGGAAAACCCTTCCCGGAAAAATGCTGCGGATGGGCGGTTTTGTGTTTTGCATTACACGAACCTGAACACTTGAAGTATGGGTACGCAAAAGAATTTCATTTGCTTTATCGATGAAAAAAGTGTCCTGCATATCGCGGGCTGGGTGTTCGGGTGGAAAGTTCAACGCCGAAAACACATGCCAGTCGTCTTCAATTTCAGGGCCTTCGGCCACGGTAAAGCCCAACCGGTTAAATATGCTGATAATTTCGTTCCTTACTATAGATATGGGATGGCGCGAACCAAGTTCCAGAGGCTCTCCCGGACGGGTTAAGTCCAGGGTTTCTGTTCCTGTTTGTGAATCCTCAATTACCGCTTTAAATTGATCGAATTTTTCCTGTGCAAATTGTTTTAATATGTTTATTTCCTGACCCACTTCCTTTTTCAGTTCTGCGGGAACATTCTTGAAATCGTTGAACAATTGTGATATTTCACCTTTCTTGCTTAGGTATTTCAACCGGAAACTCTCCAGCTCTTCGGCCGATTTAACACTAAATTCTTCCGTCTCTTTGAGTAGTTCCTTAATTTTATGAATCATTGCCATTCCATTTAATTGAGTGGCAAATTTAAAGAAAAATGTGTGTTTTTCAAAAGAAAGGTTCCCCCTCGTCCAATCCTGGCCTTATGGTGTTTTTTGCATCAGGCAGTTCTTTTTCTAATCCTGATTTTAGTTGCGAAAGCATAGCTAGAAAACGCAGTATTTCATCTTCATTTTTTGAAAATTTACTGTGGAGAAAAGAAAAGGAATCCATTGACTTTTGAATACATTCAAGTACTAATTTTCCCGTTGCATTCCTATCATAGTCGTCATCGGCAGAATCATCATTCTTTTGCAAGGCTCTATTTATCTTTACTGGTATCATGGTCCGGTGCCATTCAATGGTATCAACGTGGTAATTGAACTCTTTGAAATTCTTATGTGAGTTATTCCAGAGTGATGAAGCAATAATTGAAAAATATTCACCCTTGGAAATGAACCATTTTGAAACCTGCACCATATAATCGGTGGCTTGAATAACCAGGGGGTGCTCTACCTTTTCATCCAAATCATCCAGGTCCCCGTCTTCAAATTGCTCCAAATCAATATCCATGGATTGTGCTTTTGCTTTGAGCATGTTCAGTGTTCCGGATAAAACATCCTGCAACCTTTCAAACAAGTCTTCCTGATCGTATTTTTTATCGTGTAACCCCAGTTCTGCTTCAAGCTGATAATTGGTGCACCTTTTGGTAAAGGAACATTGCTCACACCAGCGGTTGCAATAATTGAAAATTCCGATAATGTTTTCCTCCTTCGGTTTTAAATTTTCAATAATATCCTGAGCTTCATTGGCTTTTTGCTGAGCCATAAACTTGTCTATTTCTTCAGGGTTTGGTAATAAATTATGTGTTGAAGTATCAGTGTCCGAATCCTTTCTGTAGTCGTTCTCAAGTTCCAAACGTATTTGCTCACAACCGCTGCATTGTCCCGGAATCGGGCAGAATTCTTCATCAAAACTGCAAAATTCGATGCCTACTACCCCATAAGTCACTTTAACCTGTTCACTATCCCAAATACTATACAGTAATTCATACTTTGTTCTTTCGCTCAATTCACCGGGATAAGCCGGCTCAAAATGGTGATAATCCAATAAATCATGAAGTACGGGTAGTAATCTGGCTATTTGATTGTCAGTAAGGCGTTCTGCCGGTGGCAACGCTTCTTTTTTTATTCCTACAATATCTTGCAATTCCCGCTCCTGGCCATCGATATACTGCTCAATATACGACATGTCTTCAATTTCACCCGGATCATTTATGTCAACCGAATCCCATATTGCGGAAGGGGGTTCAGGTAATTGAGCCATAATTTGGTGGATATCTCCAATCAAATGGGTTAGGTAATTGTCCATGAGAATGTATAATTAATACAAGTTGGTATTGCTTGATAACAAAAATAAAATATTCCGTCAATAAATTATACTTGGAATAAAATATAATTGATTGCTTTGTTCAGTTAAATTAATCTCGTTGCAGGCGCTACGAGTTCCAATGGGATAGCGAAGCGCCTGCTTCGCTTTTAAAACAAGCAACCGATAAATTTCATATTTCAAAAACCTTTATTAAAGACTGCATCTTCATTGCTATCATAAAGTTTGGAGCAATTGAAGTCGAGGCAATTTCTCCAATTTGCGAATAAAATAGAAACGTTTTACAGACCAATCTCGTAGCAGGCGCTACGAGTTCCTGAAATAAGTTCAGTTTCCTATCTCAAGGTCTCACATCTCACATCTATTTCTCTAATTACAATGCACAAAACAACCTTCGCATCGGCTGAGTTCACCGCGCAGGCGTTTCTCTACCAGCTCACCATACCGCTCGGTTAGCACCGGAACCCGGATGTTGCGGATTACTTCGTAAGCAAAGGCATACATAAGCATCATTCTGGCTTCGCGTCCTCCAATACCCCTCGATTGCAGATAAAACAGGGCCTCCTCGTCAATTTGGCCTATAGTGGCGCCGTGACTACATTTTACATCGTCGGCATAAATTTCCAATTGAGGCTTGGTATAAAAGCGGGCTGTTGGGGTTAAGCAAATGTTTTTATTCGATTGAAAAGCCTTTGTTTTTTGAGCATCGCGGCGCACCAGTATCCTGCCGTTGAAAGCACCGGTAGCCTCATCGTCGAGAACGTTTTTGTACATTTCGGTACTTTGGCAATTGGGAACCGCGTGATCGATAAACGTGTAATTATCCACATGCTGCTTGCCATCAATTAATGCTAAGCCGTAAACGTGGGCTTCGGAATGCTCTTCAGCCAGTTTCACAAAAATGTTGTTGCGCACAAAACCGCCGTGCAACGTGAGGGTATTAGTTAAGGTATTGCTGCCTTTCATTTGCTGAATGTACAACGAGGTTAACTGCGACGACTGGTTGTGCTGGTTCTGGATGTTGTAAAAATCGAACACTGCATTTTCATCTACAAAAACCTCGGTAACCGTGTTGGACAAGAAATGGTGCTGCGTTAAAGTGTGGTCGCATACAATTATTTTTGACTGGCTGTTTTTTCCCGCCACAATCAAGTTCCGTTGGTTTACCAACAACGGATTGCTTCCCCTCATTAAATTAATTATCTGAATGGGTTTTTCCAATACAAATCCGTCGGGGATGTAAAGGAACATGCCATCTTGGGCAAATGCCGTGTTAAAAGTGGAAATACCTTCCGGATGTTCGGCTGCCTGTTGGTTATAATGTTTTTCGAACAATGCGGCATAGTTAACAGCGGCATCGCGGATGCTGCAAGCCACAATTTCTTTAGGTAATTGGGCGTGTTCCTGATTCTTTTGATAAAACCAACCATTTTCCAACAGCAAGGTATGGGTATCCAATTCGGGAACTGAGCACTGAAACAGTGTTTTTGAATCCACGGCAATGTTGGTTGCTTTAAAAGTATAACCATAGCCTTTGCCAAAGGCCTTCATCAAGTCGGTGTACTTATATTTTTCTTCCCCTTTTTCGGGAATCCCCAACCGGTCGAATTCGCGCATGGCGGGTTCCCGGTATTTGTTCATGTTTTCGGGCAACCCTTCGCGGATGGCCGGGATGTTTTGCTGATACAAACTAATCAGCTTGTATTTCATGGTATTGTTGTCGATAAGATCGCTCATGTTATTTGTATTGAATGTGTTGAAATACCTTTTAACAATGCTTTAACCAGAGTAAAAAGGGTTTTCAAATAGGACTGAAATTAAACCTTTACTTCGTCTTTAATCCAGTCGTAGCCTTTTGCTTCCAGTTCCAGAGCCAGTTCTTTGCCTCCAGTTTTTACAATTTGCCCTTGATATAGAATGTGTACCACATCGGGCACAATATAATCGAGCAGCCGCTGATAATGTGTGATTACAATGGTGGCATTTTCAGCGGTTTTCAGCTTGTTCACCCCATTGGCAACAATGCGCAGCGCATCAATATCAAGCCCCGAATCGGTTTCGTCCAAAATCGATAATTTGGGTTCGAGCATGGCCATCTGGAAAATCTCGTTTTTCTTTTTCTCGCCACCCGAAAAACCTTCATTCACTGAACGCGAAGTCAACCGGTCGTCGATTTCCACCACCTGTTTTTTGTCGCGGAGCATTTTTAAAAAGTCGCCCGCACTCATGGGCTCTTTACCCAGATATTTGCGGTGCTCGTTTACAGCTGTTTTCATAAAATTCACCATACTCACACCCGGTATTTCCACCGGATATTGAAAACTCAGAAACAACCCTTCACGGGCGCGGTCTTCAGGTGCCAGCAATAATAAATCCTTATCGTTAAACGATACGGTACCTTCAGTCACATCAAACCGGCTGTTTCCAGCCAAAACCCCGGCAAGGGTGCTTTTTCCGGAACCATTGGGTCCCATAATAGCGTGCACTTCGCCCACTTTTACTTCAAGGTTGATTCCCTTTAATATCTCTTTGCCATCCACGCTGGCCTTTAAATTCTTTATGCTTAACATGCTGTTTTTATTGACATTTTTTTTGTACTGTTCTAATTATTCTCCATTTCAATTTGACTGTCTATATTTCGGCGTAGGCATTTTTTGTTTTCCAATTTATCTAACTGCTTGCGCCGATTTTTCTTTTTAATTTCTCAACCCGGTGCGGTGCACCGGGCTATGTTCTTTTAGCCTTACAGGCTAATTTGTAACTCTAAATACTTTAAGTACTCATAGCTTTAAATACTTCTTAACCTACAGATCCTTCCAAGGTAATCTGCAAAAGCTTTTGAGCCTCAACCGCAAACTCCATAGGGAGTGTATTCAGCACCTCTTTGGCATAGCCGTTTACAATCATACCAATGGCATCTTGGGTTGAAATGCCCCGCTGGTTGCAATAAAATATCTGGTCCTCGCCAATTTTTGAAGTGGTGGCTTCGTGTTCCAAAATGGCGGTGTTGTTTTCACAT
>JAIFNJ010000038.1 GCA_020047835.1 Bacteroidota bacterium | reverse complement strand
CTACAATTGGTAGGGGTATCAGTGATTTTGCCCGCATCACCCCTCAAGCAAAAGTTAATAGAGACGGTGGTTTGGAAATTGCCGGTCAAAACAGCCGATACAACTCATTTACCATCGATGGTGCGGTTCAAAACGATGTGTTTGGATTGGCATCCAATGGAACCAATGGTGGCCAAATAGGTTTGAATCCTATGAGTATGGACATTATCGACCAGCTAACCATCTCCCTTTCACCTTACGATGTGAGCCAGAGCGGTTTTTCCGGAGCAGGCATTAATGCAGTAACAAAAAGTGGAACCAATCGCTTTGAAGGAACTGTTTACAACTATTTTAGAAATCAATCTCTAGCCGGAAAAACCCCTACCGATGATGAAGACGTTGAAAGAAAAAAATTAAACGATTTTACATCCAATACCTTAGGCCTTTCAGTTGGCGGTCCCCTTATTAAAAACAAATTGTTCTTTTATGCCAATGCTGAAGTTCAGCGTGACAAAACGCCAAAGCCTTATGATTTTTCACAATATGAAGGTACTGCCAGAAAAACAGCTATTGATTCCCTTTCTAATATGTTGAGTAGTGATTATAATTACGATGCAGGAACTTATGAAAGCACTGAAGCTAGCCTGGATGCAGAAAAATTCTTCCTTAAACTGGACTGGAATATCAATGCCTCACATAAATTTTCAATCCGCCACCAATATTCTAAAGGCAGAAGCATCAGTCCTTCTGTTTCAAATCCTACTACTATTTACTTTTCAAACAATGGAATTGATTTTTCCTCCAAAACAAATTCCACTACCGCTGAATTGAAAAGTGTTTTTGGTAATCGTTTTGCCAACAAACTGCGGTTTGTGGCTACAATTGTTGATGATGACCGCGACCCAATGGGAGATAATTTCCCATACATTATCATTAGAAACGAAAAAATAAATCTAGGAAGTGAGCAGTATTCAACCGCAAACCGATTAAAACAAAGTGTATTCAGTTTAACAGATAATTTTAATATCTATGCTGGAAACCATAACATAACATTGGGAATGCATCATGAATACTATGATATGTTCAATGTTTTTATCCGCCAAAATTTTGGGGTTTATACCTATACTTCCCTTAACGATTTCTTGGTTGGTAACGATGCCATTCGATATGACCGCAGTTTTTCAAACGTCGATAATATAGCGGGTGATGAAACAAAAGGTGCTGCTGAATTCAGTGCTTTGCAGTTAGGCTTTTATGCTCAGGATAACTATCAAGCCACGGATAAGTTGAATTTAACTTTTGGCGTAAGGGTTGATATACCAATGTATTTAGATACCCCAGCTGAAAATACCGATTTTAATGACAATGTAATCCCTTATTTAGAGAGCGAATATGGAGTGGACTTTATGGGAGCTAAAACCGGACAAATGCCCAAAACCTCGCCTTTGTTTTCACCAAGAGTTGGATTTAACTGGGATGTTAATGGTGACAAAACCTTACAACTGCGAGGTGGTGCCGGATTATTTACATCACGCATACCTTATGTTTGGCCCGGAGGTTCTTACAACAACAATGGAATGACCGTTGGAGGAATGACCGTCACGGCTGCGGGTTCTCCTGAACTGGTTTTCAATCCTGATTGGGATAATCAGCCATCAGTTACCGGTAACCCATCGGGACAAATTGATATTTTTGCCAAAGATTTTAAAATGCCTCAGGTATTTAGAGCTAATATTGCTGTTGACAAAAAATTGCCTAATGACATCAATTTTACTCTGGATTTTACTTATACTAAAAACGTAAATAACGTTACCTATCAAAATGTTTATGTTCAGGATACTGGTTTAGTATTATCAGGAACTGGCGATACACGGACTTTATGGTCGAATATAGTAGGTGATGTGAATGCAAATAGCGGAGCCTTAGGTCGTTATACGGGAGTTTATTTGGGATCGAACACCAGCGAAGGACACAGTTTTAACTTTATGACTCAGCTTGATAAAAGCTGGAAATCAGGAGTATTTGCTAGCCTGGCTTATAATTACGGAATTGCCAAATCAATCAACGATGGACAATCATCACAAAACTCTTCACAATGGCGCGTTCCGAATAATAACGGACGTAACAATCTTGATTTGGGCTATTCAGTTTATGATTTAGGCCATCGCATTGTAGCCAATGTATCCTATAAAATGGAATACAGCGATTTCGCCAATACTACTATCAGCTTGTTTTATAATGGTCAGTCAGGTGAACGTTTCTCTTATGGCTATGACAATGGAGTATCAGCATATGCTGGGCCTGCCGGTGATAACACCGATGGATCCGATTTAACTCTGTTATATGTTCCGGTTGATCAAAACGACATTAATTTAGTGGATGTGCTTAATACGGATGGAACTGTTGCTTATTCTGCAGCCCAACAATGGACTGATTTGGATGCATTTATTTCAGATAACAAGTATTTAAGC
The DNA here is from genome assembly GCA_020047835.1 of Bacteroidota bacterium. GTDB lineage: Bacteria > Bacteroidota > Bacteroidia > Bacteroidales > SZUA-534 > GWE2-40-63. The sequence continues at coordinate 26,052 of JAIFNJ010000038.1, read as the reverse complement.
GACCATAGGGGTGAAACCGTTACAAGACATGCCCAACGCATGCCTTTTGAGAACATCTTCGATTTAAAAATTATTCAGGAATTCAAGTTTAAAGTAGCTCCTGAAAGAGAAAATCGTTTCCAGATTTCATTGGATATTTTCAATTTAGGAAATATGATTAATAAAGACTGGGGCCGCATGCATTATGGTTTAGGCGATTACAGTACCTACCGGTTACTTGAGTTTAAAGGATACGAAACCGGAACTAAAAACCCAACCTACACTTACGTTAATAAGGCAAGTAAAGACACATGGGGAATTGATGACAGTGGATTGCAAAGTTCCCGCTGGCAAGCACAAATCTGTGTACGATATATTTTCTAATCATACATAAGTTACTAAAAAGAGAGGCTTTCCAAATTTGGAAAGCCTCTCTTTTTTTTTAGTTAAATCAACTAATTTGTTTATTCAGTAGTAGCGTATAGTTCTAAAATTTTTATAATTGTTTCGGTAGCTTTTTCCATACTTTGTACCGGCACAAACTCATATCGACTATGAAAATTATGCCCTCCACTAAAAATATTGGGTGTGGGCAATCCCATAAAAGATAGTTTGGCACCATCAGTCCCTCCCCGAATGGGTTTAATGATGGGTTCAATACCCACTAATTCCATGGCCCTTCTAGCTGTTTCAACAATATGATAATATGGCTCCACCATTTTTTTCATGTTGAAATACTGGTCCTTTATTTCAAGGGTTATGTAATTGCCGCCATATTCATGGTTTAATTCATCAGCTACCGTTTGCAGCCGTTGTTTTTTCTCATGAAACTTATCCGTATCGTGATCGCGGATTAATAATTCTGCTTCAGCACCTTCCACATTTCCTGAGGCATGCAATACATGGTAAAATCCCTGGTATCCTTCGGTATAGCGGGGAGTTTCTGACATGGGAATGGTTCCAATGATTCTATTTAGTATCAAAATGGCATTTACCATTTTATTTTTTGCTTCACCGGGGTGTACATTTTTTCCGGTGATAGAAATTTTAGCATGAGCCGCATTAAAATTTTCGAATTCCAATTCTCCCACTCCACCCCCATCTAAGGTATAAGCAAAATCGGCCCCAAAATTTTTAACATTAAATAAATCGGCTCCTCTCCCAATTTCCTCATCAGGAGTAAAGGCAATTTTAATAGGACCGTGTTTAAACTCCGGATTCTCCATTACAAATTGTGCCATCTGCATAATTTCGGCAATACCTGCTTTATCATCAGCTCCCAATAAAGTATTGCCATCAGTCACTACTAAATCCTGACCTTTATACCGGCATAATTCAGGAAATTCATCTGGCGAAAGCACAATATTTTTCTCTAAATTAAGAATGATATCCTTGCCTGAATATTTTTTTACAACTATAGGTTTTACGTTATCCGCTGTCATATCAGGACTGGTATCTAAATGCGAAATAAAACCGATGGAAGGCACTTTGTGCGAAACATTTGATGGAATGGCAGCATATAAATACCCATTCCCATCCAATTCAGTTTTATTAACCCCCATCTTTTCCAACTCATCTTTAAGCACCTTTGCCAAATTGTATTGTTTGTTGGTGCTGGGGCAGGTAGTTGACTTATCGTTCGATTGGGTATCAATCTTAGCGTATCGAATAAAACGTTCGGCTATTTTGTCCATATATTAAAATTGAGTTCTATATTTTTTTAATTCCTTATTTAAAATCTTCTCGTTTCCACAAAGTTTTTCAAGCAACGTGTGAAATGCGGGCCCATGATTTTTGTGAATGGTATGGCATAATTCGTGCAAAATAATATAGTCTGACAAATGTTCCGGCAACCTCATTAAATGCAAATTTAAGTTAATGTTATTTTGAGCAGAACAACTTCCCCATCGGGATTTCAAATTTTTAACAAACATTTTTGAATATTTAAATCCATATTTTTCTGACAGTATCTTAATCCTTTCCGGAAGATACCCTTTAGCTTCTTTACGAAGTACTTCTGTAATAAAAGCTTTTATGGTTTCCTGATTCTTTTCCAATTCCAAATTCGTTATTTCTGGAAAAAACAAGGTTATGGTATTCTCCACTTTACGGCTCATGATATTATGTCCTGGATGCCGTGCTATTTTTATTTTATGAAATCGGGTATTTATTTCATCCGCTTCGTTTATCGTTGATTTATTCTCTTTTTTTTGCTCCAGCAGTGTAATGTGTTCACGAATCCATTGCTGCTTTTCCAAGGCAAACCGAAACCCCATATCATAATTCATCAGTTGGGGAATCACCACTTTTGGAAGTTCTCCCGTTCTCAGCTTAATTGATAATCGACATGGGTTATTCAATAAAAAACGGGTAAGCTACTTACATCGCACCGCTCAACCATCTACCCTTGCTTCCTTCCGGACCTGGGGGGTTTCAATAGGAGCTGATCGTATAAGACTTACCCGCGCACAAAAGTAGTAATTATTCAGGCTTTTGCAAAAAACTACAAAAAAAATAATCGCACCATTAATCCTCCGAATTTCAAAAGGCTGAAAGCCTTCATCAAATTTTGAATGAACAACTGAGTAAATTATTCTGTGTTATATCCTGATTTACAGATTATAAACACCATATAGCGATTGCACCACGACAACGCTGCATTGCCATCGAAAATATTATTTAAATAGAAGTAAAAAAAGTATATTTGTCAACTAAGTAAGAAGTATGCAACACGACAATACACTTGTAAAATATACCATGACCTACGGTTTATACCTTGGTTTGGCTTTCTCATTTTCGGTATTTATCATGCACTTGCTCGGAAGCGTGCACTCCCCAGGAGATGAAATTGGATTATTCAATGCACTGCTTCTGTCATTTGGCATGCTAATTTTTGGTCGAAAATACCGCGACACCTATTTTCCGAATGAATTTATTTACCGACAGGCCTTTGGGTTTACCGTACTATTAAGTTTGTTTGCAGCATTCATTTACGCGGTTTTTTCCTATTGGTACTATGCCATGCTTGAACCAAAAGGCATTGAATATTTTATTGACCAAATGAGATTAGCCTACTCAGCCAAAGACAACTTGACAACAGATCAGGTAGAAGCCTTAGTGAGTTTGTATAAAAAAACGTTAACTCCTGCAGCTATGGCTTTTATCGTGTTTATTTACCACACATTTGTTGGAGTAATGTTTGGTTTGCTCATGTCCGTTTTTATTAAAACACCCCTGCGATTCGAAAAATAAAATTTTAACAAATCCGCTAATCAACTATGAATATAAGCATTGTAGTTCCATTATACAACGAAGAAGAATCGTTAAATGAATTGGTAGCTTGGATTGCCAAAGTGATGTATGAACACAATTTAACTTACGAAATTGTTTTAGTTGATGATGGAAGTACGGATAGTTCATGGCGCGAAATTGAAAAACTTTCGACGGAATATGGTTCTATTAAAGGCATCAAATTCCGCAGAAATTACGGAAAATCGGCCGCGCTGTTTTGCGGATTTCAATCGGCTGAGGGTGATGTGGTAATTACCATGGATGCCGATTTACAAGACAGCCCCGATGAAATTCCGGATCTGTATTACATGATTGCCCGAGATAAATATGATATGGTTTCCGGCTGGAAAAAACGCCGCCATGACCCAATTACCAAAACAATCCCGAGCCGTTTTTACAATTGGACTGCCCGCAAATCGACCGGAATAAAACTACACGATTTTAATTGTGGTTTAAAAGCCTATCGGAGCGAGGTTATCAAATCAATTGAAGTGTATGGCGAGATGCACCGATACATACCTGTTTTAGCAAAACAAGCAGGTTTTACCAAAATTGGAGAAAAAGTGGTGCATCACCAAGCCCGAAAATATGGAGTAACTAAATTTGGTTTTGAACGGTTTATCAATGGGTTCCTCGATTTGATGTCAATCATATTTATGACCCGTTTTGGTAAAAAACCCATGCATCTTTTTGGAACTTTGGGTGTAATTACTTTTTTGTTTGGTCTGATTTCGGCAATTGTGGTTGGTGCGCACAAGTTAATTTCATTAGCCCGGGGTGTAAAAGCTATCTTAATTACTGATAGTCCCTACTTTTACCTTTCCTTGGTTTGCATGATTATTGGTACGCAACTTTTCCTGAGTGGATTTATAGGAGAATTGGTTTCCCGCAGTTCATCGGATCGGAATCATTACCAAATTGATAAAGAAATTTAGGCTATATCAAATTGCCTGAATCAGTTAGCGTCGTAGTTTCCAACAAATGAAACTATGGCTGCTGCACAACCTGCACCAGCCGATGCAAAAGATATTGAGAGGTAATATACTTGAGTCTTTGCACAAAAAAAGTCAAAATACTCATACGAAGTTCCATCCGTCTTATCGTAATTACTCCCATAAAAGCGAGTGAAATCATATAACTTTAGAACCGGCTTATCAGTACAAATCGAATCGGCTTTTATGGTAAATCGATAATGGGTTCCTTTATTTAATAGAATAGAAAATTCTTGTTCATCGGGTTTATTAACGTTTTTTCCCTGCTCCAAACGAACACGGAAATCTTTTAAATAGGTGGAATTACCAATACCTTGCACGGCTATTTCTTTTAAGGCCATACCGCATTGCGCAGGTGCACTTTGAACCGCAAAAAAGAAGAATATAAGTAATAGTAATTTAATAATCAAAATGTGATTTTTAAGCGACAATTTCATTATTTGAATCATTGAAAAAATTGGTTGCTGAATTTAAATAAAAAGCATCAAATACAAAAATTATTCACCACCAAATTCCATTAAATAGGCCTTTATAAAATCGTTCAGCTCACCATCCAATACTGCTTGCACATTGGATGTTTCAAGTCCGGTACGCACATCTTTAACTAATTTATACGGATGCAGTGTATAATTACGAATTTGCGATCCCCATTCAATTTTCTTTTTGGTACCTTCAATCTTATCCTTTTCCTCTTGTTTCCTTCTCAGTTCTAATTCGTAAAGTTGCGATTTTAACAACCGAAGCGCATTCTCTTTATTCTGATTCTGGCTACGTGATTCCGTGTTTTCAATAACTATGCCAGAGGGTGCGTGATGAAGCCGAACTCCTGTTTCCACTTTATTCACATTTTGACCACCGGCACCCCCACTTCGAAAAGTGTCCCAGGTTATATCTGACATATTAACCGATATTTCAATGCTATCATCGATAGACGGCGATACAAAAACGCTCGAAAAAGTAGTTTGCCTTTTACCCTGCGAGTTAAAAGGCGAAATACGCACCAACCGATGAACTCCGTTTTCTCCCTTAAGGTAACCGTAAGCATAATCACCGGTAACTTCAAAAGTAACGGTCTTCACACCGGCTTCATCACCAGCCTGATAATTAAGTTCCCGTACTTTATATCCGTTTTTTTCAGCCCAACGCAAGTACATGCGCATCAACATTTCAGTCCAGTCAAGGCTTTCAGTACCTCCAGCACCAGAATTAAGTTTAACTATAGCTCCTAAAACATCTTCCTCGCGACGCAACATGTTCCGGGCTTCAATTTTCTCAAAAGAATCGATGGCTTTTTTATATTGAGCTTCCACTTCATCCTCCTTGGCCTCGCCCATTTCATAAAAATCAAAAAGTACTTGAAGGTCATCTACCGTGTTTTTCGATTCCTCATATCCTTTGACCCAAAATTTAATTTGCTGAATCTTTTTAAGTTGTTCTTCGGCTCCCTTTGGGTTGTCCCAAAAATCCGGAGCATGAGTTTTTTGCTCCTCCTCGTCTAATTCAATCTTCTTTTTATCAATGTCAAAGATGCCTCCTCAAAGCATCCAATCGCTTAATTAATTCTTTATGTTGTTCGGTTGAAACCATATCATGTTGTTTTGTGCAAAAATAGCAATAAAATTAAGTCTTCAGAAATTGATTCTTCAATCCATTTTCAATAAATTAAATACTAATTCGGGCTCAAAACCTTTAGCAATAATTGTGCGGGCTATTTTACCTTTCATTTCGAATTCACTTTTCCCCGTTACTGTTTTTTTCTTTTTTTTAATTTCATCTAAAATTACCCGATGATATTCATTTTCATTTATGCCATCAATTGCTTGTTGAATAATTTCCGAAGCAAGTTTTTTTTGCTTTAACTGATACCGTATTTTTACTTTACCCCAGTGATTAAAATGAAACTTATCGTGAGTAAAAGCTATACTAAATCGATAATCGTCAACAAATTTTTCAGCAACTAAACTACGTATCACTTCACCAGTAATTGGTTCAGGAACCTGCCATTCGGTTAGTTTTGCCGCAATTTCGCTTTGGCAGTACTCTTTTTTACTGCACAAAAACATGCATCGGTTAAGTGCCTCTTTGTAGTTCATGGCTTGTAATTCAAAGCTTTTAGCATCCTCGGCTTACCATGGATGTCATTCTTAACTGCAATTTCATAATAATTAAAAGACTCCAACAATTGAAATACCTCCCTACTCAATGACTCATTAATTTCAAAATATAAGGCTCCACCGGGCTTGAGTAAACTGCATCCCAATTTAGCAATGGCACGATAAAAAAGTAACGGATCAGCATCATCAACAAATAAGGCTAACGGTGGCTCATAATCGAGCACATTGGGTTGCATTAAAATCATTTCTGATTTTTTTATATACGGTGGATTACTCACTATCAAATCGAGATTTACTGGCAAATCACTGGCAACTGCATTTAAAATATCCTGCTTAATAAAATTTACCTTCACTCCATTCATTTGAGCATTTTCATGAGCTACTTTTAAAGACACTTCTGAAATATCAAGGGCAAAAACCTTACTACTAAGAATCTCTTTTGCTAAGGTTACAGCAATACATCCGCTACCGGTCCCAATATCCAGCAAGGTAATGGTTGCTTTCTTAAAATCATTGATAATCCATTGTGCCAATTCTTCTGTTTCAGGCCGCGGTATAAGAACATCTTGATTAACCTTAAAAAACAATCCATAAAACTCTGTTTCACCAAGAATGTATTGAATGGGTTCATTTTTTGATAACCTACTAACAATATTCACTATTTGTTTGTAATCAGAATTCAATACTTTTGTATCGGGATAAGCCAAAACGTTAAGTCTTGAAAGATTCAGTATTTTTTCATAGATAAGAAAAAGTTGCGAATCAAGTTCCCTTGCGGAAAATTTGGATCCTAAAGTTTTCTTTACGTTAGCAGTAATTTGAGAAATAGTATAATTCATAGCCTCCAAAATTAAAAAAAACCGCCACATGGAACCTCAAAGTATGGATGAATTTTACATGCACCGTTGTCTGCAATTAGCTAGAAAGGGGGAAGGTTATGTGGATCCTAATCCCATGGTTGGTTCCGTAATTGTTTTAAACAACAGGATTATTGGTGAAGGGTTTCATACAAAGTATGGTGAAGCACATGCTGAAGTAAATGCTATAAATTCAGTAACTGATAAGTCCCTTTTAAAATCAGCTACCCTTTATGTTAGTCTGGAACCGTGTTCCCATCATGGAAAAACGCCTCCATGTGCCGATTTAATCATCCATTATAAAATACCAAAGGTGGTAATTGGAATGCAAGATCCTTTTTTAAAAGTAAATGGTTCCGGTATCAAAAGACTTCAACTCTCGGGATGCGATGTAAAAACAGGAATTCTAGAAAAGGAATGCCACCAGCTAAACAAAGCATTTATAACTTTTCATACAAAAAAAAGACCTTACATTGTTTTAAAATGGGCGCAAACTTTGGATGGATTTATAGATAAGATAAGGGAACCTGGTGCCATTAATGAATCAAATTGGATAACCGATGAGGTTTGCCGATCCTTAGTACACAAATGGAGGTCAGAAATTCCGGCTATTATGGTGGGGAAGAATACTGCTTACCTTGACAATCCAAAGTTAGATACCCGCTTTTGGGGAGGTAGGAATCCGATTCGAATTGTTACAGACAAAGAGTTGGTTTTGCCCAAAAACCTGCTCCTCTTTGACCATAGCCAAGAAACAATTGTACTTAATGCAATAAAAAATCATAAGGAAGAAAACCTGGAATATATTAAAATTGACTTTGGTAACGAATTCTTAAACAATTTGATGACCTTACTTTATGAGCGGGAGATTAATAGTCTTTTGGTTGAAGGAGGTCAGCAATTATTACAATCGTTTATAAATCAAAATTATTGGGACGAAGCACGCATTTTTACCGGAAACAAAAATTTCACTCAGGGTGTTGCGGCTCCAAGAATCAATGGACATAAAGTAGGGTTGGAGTTTATTGGTAACAGTCAAATATCAATATTTAGAAACCAATAAATTCCAAAGCTCTGTTCGAGATTCATTGGTTCTTAGAAGTCCTAGTCGTTATATTTTATTATTGTGATTTTAAAATTTGTAACCTATTGTGCAAACAAAAAGTAAGATAATTTGAAACTGTTACAATAAAATCTTACATTTGAAAGAATACATCAACCGTATTAACATGAAAATTGCTAAATACCTAATTCTTACAATTTATTTACTATTTGTAGGAACTGTTTTAAAATCGCAAGTTACTAAAGGAGCAGGAACCCTTAAAACTGATATTAGGGAACTTACCGGGTTCAATGAAATTATTGCTCAAGGTGTTTTTGAGCTAGTTTTAGTTCAAGGCGAGCATGAAGGGTTACGGATTGAATCGGATGAAAACCTATTAGAGCTTTTTCAGACAAGGGTTGAAGAAAAAAAACTATACATTTCTATAAATGCAGACATCAGAAAATTTAGTGTTCTCAAAGTGACTGTTTCGTTTAAGGAATTGAAGCGTATCGTTTTGCTGAATGAGGTTTCACTATCAACAACCAATGTGATACATTTTGATGATATAGAATTCTTTGCTGGAGGAATTTCGAAAATTAATTTTGAAATATTTACTGCTCATTTAAGAGTGCATTTAACCGATGGCTCTTTTGCATATTTTAAAGGTTTTGCTGAATCTTTTAATGTTGAAATGCATGATGAAACAGAACTAAATGCCTTTGATATGCAAACCGATAGCTGCCGCATATTATCATCGGGGCTTACTGAGGTTATGGTTAGTGTGCAAAAAGATTTGAAATTATTTGTAAGCGGGGCAAGCAATGTTTATTACCTAGGCGAACCAACCATCAGCGAACGTTTATTCTCCAGCAATGGATTTATTGTTAAAAGAAAACGTACTGAATAATTCTATGACCCTATTAAGAATCATTCGCTGTTAAATAATTCATAATTCGCTTTCTAAATTTTGCTTCTCCTTCATTCAAAAACTGAATGGTAATTGGAATATAATAAGTGGGAAGCTTGTTAAAAAAGGGAGCCACATCAGCACTAAGCATTCGTACAGCATCCTTTTCTGTAGTTATAATACATTTGTTTTTGCCGGGTATTTTTTCAAAAAGTGCTATCACTTGCTGGCAATCAATTTCAGTAAATGAATGGTGGTCAGGAAAGGCCAATTTATGCAATCGGGCTCCCATTTGTTCAATTCTACGATAAAACGGTAAAGGATTGGCAATTCCAGTTACAACCATAGCTCCATAAGTAACTGAAGTGAAAAATATTTCCTGCTTTGGGGTCATCTTCAATCCCTCACGAAGCTTCTGAAATTCAACAGGAAGGAGCTTTAATGGACACTTGGTGACAATTAAAATATCGGCTCGTTTGGAATTTTTAGCAGGTTCCCTAAGGTTTCCTGCCGGAAGTATAAAATCATGAGAAATTGGTCGCTGGTAATCAATTAAAAGAATATTTAATCCCGGATTTACATGCCGATGCTGAAACGCATCATCAAGTATTATTAATTCTGGTGGATTGAATTCATTCAACAAGGCGTCAATGGCATGTACACGCTTTTCGTCCACTACTACCCGAATGGCTGGAAATTTGTGTTTTATTTGTAACGGTTCATCGCCTGCTTGGGCTGCTGTTGATTCTGTTTGCACCTCAAAATAGCCTTTTGTTTTCCGTTTATATCCACGACTTAACAATACTAAACGATAATTTTGTTTTAACCAATGGATAAGATATTCAGCATGTGGTGTTTTTCCAGTACCTCCAACGGTAATATTTCCAATAGCAATGATAGGTACACGATATGTTTTCGACTTAAGTAAACCCCAATCGAATAGCTTATTCCGAGAAACAACAATAAAACGAAAAATGATAGATATAGGAATTAGATACCAACGCATGTATAAATATTAGTTGTTATTAGGTTTTAAAGTTAAAACCTAAATTGCAAAAACAAAATTAATTCTTGAATATCACAAATCAAAAATGGGCTGAAATAGCAAGTATTTCAGCCCACTTCGTGGATTATTATATTATTTTTTACTTACCTCCGCCTTGCATGTATATGGTGTACATTTCTTCAAAAGTTTTTGAAACCGAATCGCTCAATTCCTTTTGCTGATAGCGATGAGCAACTTCGTTCAACCATTGCACCGTAGCAAAGCACAATTGTTTATCCTGATCAGCCGAATTGGGGAAGCGTTTTTCAAGTTTCAAATAATAATTCAAATCGTTTTTTGCAGTTTCCACCATATTACTAACTATTTCAACTCCTTTTTGGTCCATACCTGCTTCAAAGAAAGCTTCCACAAAGTGCGTATCAAAATATTCCAATGGCATTTTTTCAATTGGCAAAATCTCCAGTCCACGATTAAGAACTACTTTTGCTGAATCAATCTTACCTTCTGAAACCAATGCTTTTGCCAAACGTCCAAAATTGTTTCTAATTTTAACAATACGTATCGTACGACGTATATTTTCATCGAGATAGACATTAGGTTTACCCATATTTCCCCAACGGAACGTGTTCATCAAATGGTCGTAAAGAATATCCGTTTCAATTCTTCCCGTTGACTGATAATCGAATTTAGTATAAATAGGAACCATCCGGTAAGCAAATCCCTCCAATTGAAAATAATCGCGAAGGTTGGTTTCGTTGCCAGAACCTACCGATACAAAATAAATGGGCCGTTCCCAGTTTGAAGAGGCCATCAAGTCAAGCATCATTAAATCGTTTTTAAGAATGTAATTGGAATTAATACTCCAACGCATCTCATCCACAATTTGATCCGCCTTTTCAGGTTTTACAACTCCTTCTTTGAGCACTTTTTGCTTATCAACCGTTATTTTAAACTTTTTAGTTGGGAAATAATCCGTTTTCTCTCCCATATTGGTTTGCACTTTGGTGCGTTCATCGTTACTACCCACAAATTCAATTACTTGCTTTAATTCTACTGCTTCGGTAACCCGCTCAAAAACGGGAACCTGATCACGAGTACCCAGAATATATTGGTCTTTGGTAAGACTGAATGGAACAGGTTTTGATTCGTAGTATTGCGATTTCATTTGATCGATGTACCAATCGGTAATTAAATAGGGAAGACAAATTACCCTAACATCGGTACGAACATTTTCCACCTCTTGAATATACCATAAGGGGAAAGTATCGTTATCGCCGTTGGTAAAAATAACACCATCTTTTTCGCAAGAATTCAAGTAATTAAAGGCAAAGTCTCTAGCAATGTACCGATCGGAACGATCGTGATCATCCCAATTTTCAGCAGCCATAATACCTGGAATAAAAATGGTAATTAAAGTTGCTCCGGCTGCTGCAGGAATATTACCAATATATGTTTTCAGTCCATCATAAATGGCTAAAACACCCAAGCCTATCCAAATAGCGAACGCATAAAAGGACCCGGCAAAAGCATAATCACGCTCCCTCGGTTGTTGTGGATATTGATTCAAATAAACCACAATAGCCAAACCGGTAAGTATGAATAAGAACGTTACTATCCAGAAGTTCTTTTTATCTTTCATTAATTGAAAAGCCAGACCAATTATTCCAAGCAAAAAAGGAAGTAAGTAATATTTGTTGTGAGCTCTATTATTGGCGTAAGTCGATGGCAAATTATCCTGCGGCCCGAGACGTGCTTCGTCGTAAAACTTTATTCCTGAAATCCAATTACCACGCAACGCATCTCCATTACCTTGAATATCATTTTGACGGCCCGAATAATTCCACATAAAATAGCGCCAGTACATGTGTCCTATCTGATAGCGGAAGAAAAATCTCATGTTTTCAACAAACGTCGGCTTAATAAATGTTTCAGCTTCACCCCTATTGTTTTGGGCTTTAACTTTATAACCTTTTATTTTAGCCCAACTCTTATAATCCTCAATATGCTCTGGTTTTGAACTATACATGCGGGGGAAGAACATTGTCAAATCCTGATTGTAATTGTATTCAATTTTAGGGCTACCTTCTTCATACTTTTTGTCGCCTTTTCTCCAAGTTTTTCCGCTTTCTTTATACGGGTCATTCAAGTTTAATGGCGTATTATAATACTGTCCAAAAAACAAGGGCCGGTCACCGTATTGCTCGCGGTTCAGATAACCAAGCAGGGAATAAGCATCCTCTGGATCATTTTGGTCAATGGGCGGGGTTGCATGGGAGCGAATAACAATAACAGCATACGATGCATAACCAATCATCATTACTCCAAATGAAAGTATGATTGTATTTAAAACCGGTTTTTGGGTGGAATGTGTATAATAAACCCCATAAGCTAAACCAGCAAAAAGCAGAAATACAAAAAATAAAACCCCTGAATTGAAAGGAAGACTGAGCCCATTAACAAAAATCAAATCGAAAAAGAAAGCAACTTTAACAATTCCAGGAATAATTACCCACATTATGGTTCCAAGTATAACACCCGAAAGCACCAGCGATAAAATAACCCCTTTGGTGGTAACTTCGTATTTGCGGAAATAATATACAAGAACCATAGCCGGAATTGCCAGCAAATTCAATAAATGTACACCAATTGAAAGACCCACCACATAAGCAATAAGTATAATCCACCGGTTACTGTATTTATCATCGGCAATATTTTCCCATTTCAAGATAGCCCAAAAAACAAAAGCTGTTATTAGCGATGAAGTGGCATATACTTCACCTTCAACTGCTGAAAACCAAAAAGTATCTGAAAAAGTGTAAACCAAAGCACCAACCATGCCACTACCTAAAATAGCAATTGTTTGTCCCAAATTGAAATCATCGGTTTTTAGAATTCTTTTTGCAAGATGGGTTATGGTCCAAAACAAGAACAAGATAGAAAAAGCACTTGCCAGGGCCGACATAATATTCGCCATTTTAGGAACCAGTTGCAAATCGCCTCCGGCAAAAAGTGTAAAAAAACGTGTTAGTAACATAAAAACCGGTGCCCCAGGGGGATGACCCACTTCCAATTTAAATCCAGTGGCAATAAATTCGCCACAGTCCCAAAAACTAGCGGTAGGCTCAATGGTACTGATATACACAAACGATGCGATAGAAAAGGCTACCCAACCGAAAATGATATTAAGTTTTTGATATTTCATAGTTAATTATTATGGTGGTTTTTATTAAATGTTTTAACGCTATTTATCGTTTTTAATTATCTGATACAAATCTTTTATTTTTATTAACCCTATACTTAATGCCAAAATAAAACTGAGCGCAATCATAAGTATCATCCTTACAATCCAATTGTAAGGTAAATCGTTAGATATTATTCCAAACAAAATTACACCGGATGCAAATATCAGTAATAAAATTAAAAGTTTATAATTTATGTGAAACCTAAATATTTTAAAAGCAATTACAACCTGTATAATTGCCGTAATACTTTGAGTGGTAAGGCTTGATATTGCAGAACCCAATGCTTGAAAACGGGGAATCAAAATAAAATTCATAACTACGTTTATTATCATACCTGACAAAGCCATTATATTCAATGCCCGTAAACTTCCGTTGGCTGTGAGTAAAGTTCCAAAAATATACGTGATTGAAATAAAAATGAAACCAATCATTAAGATAGCAAAAATGGTAGCAGAAGAATCAATGTGGCTTTGGTACATAAGTTCCATTATTTCTTTGCTGTAAAAAGCACAAGTTATTGAAACAATGACAGATGGAACCGATATTAAAATAAACGATAACTGGGTTAATTGTCCAATAGCTTCTTTTTGCTTCAGCATTTTTGAGAAAATGGGCAACAACAGTCCGGCAAATAAAAGGGCAAACATGGAGGCAGCATCCAATATCCGGAATGCCTGCGCATAAATACCCGCTTGTCGGTTCCCGTCTTCCAGCATACGCTCAAGCATTACGGAATCAACCCGGTTATAAAAAGCCATTAGCAAGGTCAAAATGGCAAAAGGATAACTCTTTTTTAAAATAGCCATGGTGAAACGCCTATCAAATCGGAATTTGATTCGACCGCTCCGCCATAAAACCAATAAAAAGGCAATTAAAGCTGTAATTAGGTATGCTGCTGTTTGCGCAAAAACAAACCATTTTATTTTAAACGGTTCATCGATGATATGACCCCAAAGTAACAGGCTGCATATGATAATCATCAAAGTCCGGTCTAAAACGGAAATGATGCTATCGGTTTTGAAAAGATGTAACCCTGCCAAATTTGACCTCAGGTACATTATAAAGGATGCAAGGAATTGATTGAAAACCAAAAAAAGCAACAGTTTAATTTGATTCCATTGATAGTTCCAAAGCCAGGCTAAAATGAGACTAATTACTGCATAAAATACCCCAAGCAATAGACGAATGGTAATGATATTCGAAAAATACTTGTTTAATAAATGACTGTGCTGGGCAATGTTGCGATTGTTGAAATTAGTAATTCCTAAATCGAGGATAATATTGAGAATTAATGAAAAATTCAGCAAAGCAAAATAAAATCCATATTCTTCTGCTCCAACCACATTTTGGACGGTTCTATCTACTCCTAAAATCCAAAACGGCTTTATAAGCAAATTCAGGAATAAAACTAAAGCAAGATTGGTTACAAATTTACGCTTCAACTTTCTATTTTTGAATGCCAAATGTAGCAATCTTTATGTTGTTTTCTTTGTGCTATTGAGCTTTTTTTGGTGCTGAAAATTCAATCAATACAAACCATGCTTGCCAGCGAAGAAAAGGCATTAACCAAAACAAGAAGTGATCGAATGCATGAAGCGTCCGGAGCATCGGCTTAAAAATGAATGTTTTTCGAAAAAATATAGCTGCCAAGGAGCTAAAAAAATAGAATCCTATCTGTGTTTTTTCAAAATAATCGGTCAGCAGCATCAAATCGCTTTTTAATAACGGATGTTCATCTTCAGTACGCAGGCTTGGTGTTTTTTTTCGGTACCAGTTTATTAAAAAATTATGCCCCAGAGGCTCCATAAAAACAGCTTTTCCATCGTTTTTTAGAACTCTGGAAATTTCGCTATATGCCTTTTCTATATCCAAATGATGGATAATACCAGAGCCACAAATTAGGTCAAACGACTTTTCAGGAAAAGAAAGTTCTTCCGCATTCATGTTCATAAACTCAATGGAAATATTCAATGAATCAGCCTTTTGCTGGGCTTGCAAAATGGCATAATCTGAGATATCGATACCGGAAACAATGCCACCATTTTGAGCTAAAAGATATGCAGAACTTCCCTCTCCACAACCATATTCCAAAATATTTTTCCCCGAACAGTTAGCCGTTAATTTCGCTACATATTTTTCTTCAATGAGATAAAATATGGAATAAAATTTATTGGTTACCTCCCGTGTTTTTTGGCTAAAAATCTCATTGTGGAATTCCCGTTCCCTTGCTATTCTATCCTGTTCCAATATTCAAAAATTAAATAAGCCCCAAAATTACCAATATATTGATTGCAGCTGCAAAAATCAGGGTATTTTATTTATTTTTGGTTCAACTATTTTTATAAACCAAATGAGAATTGCAGTAAACACTCAATTATTACTAAAGAATCGATTGGAAGGGTTGGGCTATTTTACCCATGAAACGTTAAAAAGAATTACGCAGCAGCACCCTGAACATGAGTTTATTTTTATTTTTGACCGTCCTTGGGATGATGAATTTATCTACTCTAATAATATTATTCCGGTAAAAACCTCAATTCCCTCGCGGCACCCTATTTTATGGTATTTAAGATTCCAACTACTCATACCCAGAATATTAAAGAAATATCAAGCCGACCTTTTCGTTTCCACTGATGGATGGTCAATAACTAATTCCTCAATTAAAACCTATAATGTAATTCACGACATTGAATTTGTGCACCGCCCAAAAAAATTTCCTTTTTTGGTTCGCACTTATTTTAATCACTATTTTAAAAAAACAGCCCTTCAATCTACAGGATTAGGTACTGTTTCAGAATTCTCTAAAACCGATATGGTAAAAGCTTGGAACATTTTGCCCTCCAAAATTGATGTGATATACAATGGCAGCAATGAGGTTTATACCCCGTTAATGCCGGATGAAATTGAAAAAACCATTCAAGAAACTACCCAAGGAATCCCTTATTTTATTTATATTGGATCATTGAATCCACGGAAGAATATTGAAGGAATGTTGCTTGGTTTTGACCAATATAAGCAACAAACCAAACTCACTCACAAATTAGTCATAGTGGGTGAGAAAATGTGGCACGACCAATCCATTGAAAAGATTTATGAAAGAATGCATTCAAAAAGCGATGTCATATTCTTAGGAAGACAAACAACGGAGTCGCTTCATAAATTATTAGGAAGTGCGGTTGCACTGGTTTTAGTTTCCCATTTAGAAGGTTTTGGAATTCCAATTATTGAAGCAATGAACTGCGATGTACCGGTTATTTGCTCAAATTCCACTGCCATGCCTGAAGTTGCAGGTAATGCAGGTTATTTGGCAGATCCAAACAGTGTAGAATCAATTGCCCAAGGTTTTGAAAAACTAGCCACCGATACCGGGTATCGCGACCAGTTGATTGCCAATGGACGCAATCAAAGAAATAAATTCAGTTGGGATACTTCAGCAGAGAAACTTTGGGTTGGTATTGATAAATGTTTGAAATTATAGCACATGCTCCAACCCTATTTACAAGCCGGTATTCCTGAAGCTGGTTGCGATGAGGCGGGTCGGGGTTGTTTGGCCGGTCCTGTTTTTGCGGCAGCAGTAATTTTACCTCCCGATTTTTTTCATCACAAACTAAATGATTCAAAGCAACTTTCAGAAAAATCCAGGTACGAATTGCGTACCTATATCTTGGAAAATGCTCTGGCTTATGCAATTGGCATTTATTCTGCACCAGAAATTGATCAGGTTAATATTTTAAATGCTTCTATTTTTTCGATGCATCGGGCATTAGAACAACTGAATCTAAAACCAGAACATATTATAATTGATGGTAACCGGTTTAAACCCTTCCACAAAATTCCATTCCAAACCATAATAAAAGGCGACAGCAAGTATTCATCCATTGCCGCAGCTTCCATCTTAGCCAAAACGTACCGCGACGATTTTATGCTTCAAATTCATGAGGAATACCCGCAGTATGGCTGGAAAAAGAATAAAGGGTATCCTACCTTGGATCATCGGGTTGCAATAATGAAATATGGCATTACACCCTACCACCGAAAAAGCTTTCGATTGCTCGACAATCAATTAAAGCTAGAGTTTTAAAATCTTTTTAAAATAAAAAAGGCAGCATTTAGCCACCTTTTCATAATAAACTTCAAGAATTTATTTAATCAATTTTCTTAGTTTTTCAAAAATATGATCAGCACCATTGATAAGTTCATTCTTTATTTGCTTGTAGTAATTTGGAGAAGGCTGATTTGGATGATTTATTTTCTCTATTAGCTTATTTCTAAGCTCTACCGCTTCTTCAATCAAAATAACTGCCTGATTTTTCTTATCAGAACGCAAGGCAATAAATGCATTACAATCAGAAATTATTTCATAGGTAAGGTAATTTACCTCATTTTTTAAGTCTCGAATCTTTGCCATATTTTATTTTTTTAAAGTACAAATCTACAAAATGGGTCTGTATTTATAACCCTCACTGAAAAAATATTCTGCAATATATTGAAAATAAATACCATTATCTGGTTTTGTGTCCTAAGTGCTTAGCAGTTATCTCTACTTTTTGGGTTGGCTCCTGCGTGTTTCGCCTTTCAATTTCATTAATAACCACTTGAGCCATTTGAGCAAATGCCAATCCGGTAATTGTATCAGGGTTAACCGCAGCTGGAACACCGGTATCGCCCCCTTCGCGAATACTTTGAACAATTGGAATTTGTCCCAACAATTTCAAATTCATTTTCTCTGCTAAAGCTTTACAACCGCCATTTCCAAAGATGTAATATTTATTTTCAGGAAGTTCAGCCGGTGTAAACCAAGCCATATTTTCAACCAATCCTAAAACAGGAACATTTATTTTTTCGCCACGGAACATATTGATTCCCTTTATGGCATCAGCCAACGCCACATCCTGTGGGGTACTTACTACAATAGCACCAGTAACGGCCACCGATTGCACCAAAGTTAAGTGAATGTCGCTGGTACCGGGAGGAAGGTCAATTAATAAATAATCAAGTTCGCCCCAATCGCCTTGTAATAACAATTGGTTCAGAGCACTGGTTGCCATTGGGCCTCGCCAAACCAAAGCATCTTCGGGGTTTACAAAAAATCCCATGGAAAGCAATTTTACCCCATATTTCATTACAGGAAAAATAACATCCGAACCGTTAATTTTTTTTACTTCCGGGCGCTCCCCTTCCATTTGAAACATTTTTGGAACCGACGGGCCATAAATATCCGCATCAACCAAACCAACTTTGGCTCCGGTATTGGCTAAAGCAACAGCCAGATTCGATGCAATAGTTGATTTACCTACGCCTCCTTTACCAGAAGCAATGGCAATTATATTCTTAACCCGATCCATTGGTCCAGGCGTTTCATCCTTTATAGTCATGGCACTAATATTACCCCTCACATCCGCTTCACTTCCAAGATTTTTTTCAATAGCGGCCACACATTCCTTTTTTAAATTGGCAATATTGGTAGTATTTTCCTTGCTGAATACCAAGGCAAAAGAAATTTTATTTCCTTCAATTTCCAGATTATGAATCATCTCCAATGAGACAATATCTGTTTTTTTTTCGGGATGCATAACTTCTTTTAGTGCATCAAATACCTGCTTTGCTGTATATATCATTTCAGATTGTTTTTAAATTCAATGTGCAAAATTAATTTAATAAATAGGTATTTGCCAATTTCTTTGAAAATAAAAAGACCTGCAAGTATTTTGTTGCAGGTCTTTTTATTAAATTTTTAATATTTGAATCTATAATGAAAATCTAGTACAATTCTATATCAGAAGCCATACGAGCCTGAATTCCTTGCATTTGCTGAAAGCTTTTCATTTTTTGATAATAATAATAATTTTCACCCAATTCACTTTGAAGAATTTTAATTTTGGCTTCACCGGTTAGCTGTTTAATTAACTCTTCAAACGGATCGGGTCTTTCCGGCAATTCCATTGTTTTATAATCAGTAAGTCCAGCTTTTTCTGCAGCAATGGCTAAAGCCCTGTCAATACCTCCAAACTCGTCAATTAAACCAATTTCCATGGCATTAGCTCCACTCCAAACACGTCCCTGACCAATTAAATCAACACTATCAACATTCATTTTTCTACCATCGCCAACTTTACCAATAAATATGGTATAAAACTCTTCAACACCAGTTTGTATAATCTCCTTTTCAGCTTCGCTCATAGGACGGGTCATATCGCCCAAATCGGCAAATTTATTGGTTTTAATTCCATCAAAAGTAATACCCAATTTTTTGTTCATGAGCTCCTGAGTATTAAACATCAATCCAAAAACTCCAATGGAACCGGTAAGGGTAACTTCGCTGGCAACAATTACATCGGCCGGGCAGGCAATATAATACCCACCCGATGCTGCCAAGTCGCCCATTGAAACTATCAGTGGTTTAACTTTTTGCGCAAGTACGGCTTCGCGCCAAATAACATCAGATGCTAAACCACTTCCACCGGGAGAATTCACCCGTAATACAATTGCTTTAACCGTAGTATCGCGTCGTGCTTTCCGAAATGCTTGGGAAATGGTTTCAGAACCAATGGTTTGATTATCACCTTTACCTGAATTAATTTCACCGGAAGCGTAAATTACCGCTATCTTATCTTTTGGTCCCTTTTTATGCTTTTTTTCTTTTTGAACATTGTTGTAGACCGAAAGCTTTACAATTTCTAACTTTTCAGGTTTTTCAGCACCAGTAAGCGTTACCAATTCATCAATCACCTCGTCGCGGTATTTTGATCCGTCAATAATTTTTTGTTCAACGGCATCTTGAGTATTACGAATAAGAAATGCATCCGCTATTTTATTAATATCAGCCTGAGTTAAACCGCGTGACTTACCAATTTCAGCGGCCATGTGATCCCAAATAGATTGC
The DNA here is from genome assembly GCA_020047835.1 of Bacteroidota bacterium. Taxonomy (GTDB): domain Bacteria; phylum Bacteroidota; class Bacteroidia; order Bacteroidales; family SZUA-534; genus GWE2-40-63. The sequence continues at coordinate 5,736 of JAIFNJ010000038.1, read as the reverse complement.
ACGAAGGTTAATGTCTGTTCCTTATTCGCATCGCTCATTTTATCGAGCATAAATGGTTCAATGGCACTTTTAAATTTACCATGACGGAAAATAACAGGTTCTATTCCTAATTTTTCAAGTGCTCCTTTAAAGAAGGTCGATTTGGAACGCAATCCTTTTAATTCCATACCACCTACAGGATTCATATAAATTTTATCGGAAACCGAGGCCAAGTAATAGGCGCCTTGTGTCATTACTTCAGAATAGGTGTAAATGAACTTACCGCTTTCTTTAAAACGGATCAATTCATTTCTGATTTCATCAATGGTAGCAATACCTGCCGGAATGTAACTCAATTCCATAAAAATACCTTTGATATCTTCATCATCCTTAGCTTTTTTCAAATTTTTAAGAATGTCATTCAACCCTTCGGCCGCATCCGGTTCAAAAGTGGCAAAATTGAACCCTTCAAATGGGTTATCCGATGCACGATCCACAATCCGTTTATCGAACTTAAGATAGAGAATGCTGTTTGGCTTAATGGTTGTTTCTTTGTCGCCCGATGCTGCCACTATAGCACCAATAATACCAAAGAAGATAAAAGTGGCAATAACCGTGTAAAGCAAAATTCCTACAACCGTAGCTAAAGTGTACTTTAAAAAGCTTTTCATAATAAATAGTTTTTTGTTAAATTTTTAATCCATGTCGGCAGTTTGACGACAAATAGATAGTTAGGTTACAAATCAGAGGTAATTTTAAGTATATAAAATGGTTAAAATAAATTTCCTATGTAAAAATGAGTTTATAAAGATATCTGTTACCTTCTGAATTGGTATGCATTGGCAAACTCCCGTCCCACATAGATTCCTATGCAACCGCGCTGCACTTTTTCAGCTTTTTCAACATAAACTTTAATGGTTATAAGCTGCGTTTTACTGGGAGTAGCTAACCAATAGGAGACATCTGAAGTACGGCTGTTAAAAACCACCTCCTCAGTAGTTGAAGTTTCGCGGGTCCAACTAGTATCCTGAATCATCTCTTCACCAATTGGAATTCGCTCACCATCGTTATTATAGAGGTAAAATCCATTGGGATCCTTTTTATAGGAAGTAACTTTTTTAGGCTGTATATCTTTCACTACCCGATTAAACTTTTTTCGGGGAACAATAATATCATAATCAACTTTCCCAAGTTTTTGTTCACCTACAACAAACAATCGATAATTCTGCTTTGAATAAAGCACAATATTCAGCGTGGTTGAATCGCCATTACCTAGCTCAATAAAAAGTGATTGACCCCGATAATCATAATCTTCTCTTAGTTCTTTGTCGGCCAATTTCTTTTTAGAACAATTTTGAGCCATGGATATATTAGGCAAAACAAAAATAAGCAACAGCGTTGAAACAAATAAAAAATTCTTAATTGACTTATAATTTAACATTTTTTATTGACTAATTAATTATCATGGAATCACGCAATACCGCCACCTTATTAACAATGGCCACATATTGTTCTTTTGTAATTCGTGTGTTTTCATCGTTATAGTATAACTGATCATAAATTTCCTGAAGTTCATCAAGCTGCGAAATAATTTCTAAAACATTACTGCTTTCGGAATACCGATTTAAATATTTTAACAAATTTTCCAATAAAACCTGCTGATCAGCAATCCTCTCCATTACTGGATTACTTAAATCATTACCGTTTACCGATTTCAATGCTAAATACAAGCCCTCAACCCAACCCCCGGCAATTATCAACCCTTGAATGTCGGATAATCCCTGCTCCTCTAAAAATAAATTGGCTTCGCTAAATGACTCGGTGGTAATATCTTTTAACGAATCTATATTGTTCAAATTATCATCGATTCGCATGGCTATTTCAGCACCGTATCCTTCATGCAAACCCAATCCAGTAGCTAAAATTTTGGCGGTATTAAAATAAACAATCGCTTCTTGGATATTTCCATAAACAGCACAGTAGGCTAAATCAGCAGAATACACTCCTAAATTTAATGCTTTTGATTTATTATTGATGAATTCAGTATGACGATTTGGATTACTTAAAGCCTCTTTCACAAATGGGGCTTCGCTTTTTTCCATAAAAACAAACAATTCCATAGGGGATGGTATTCTAAAATTCTCATCTTCAGGTTGAGAATAAGAATCACCCTCGTCCATTTTATCAATGCCACTCAAGGCTGTTTTTTTATTGCCTGAAGAACACGAATAAAGAAGAAAAAAAAGAATGACCCCTATAAATTGCGTTGCTATTTTCATTCTGTTCTGTTTAAACAATAGTACCAACCAAAAACTTAATATGTTTTGCCGCACCAACAAATATATATTTTTTTTCGTTGCTTCAATCCTCCAAAATTCACATTAGTCAGCCAATTGATTTTTAGATCTATCCGCTAAATTTTCTGAAACTTGTTTTTGTAAAAATTAATTACCGCCGGATCAACTTTTTTTAATTCAAAGCTATTGCCATCAAAAACTCCATAGGTAAAATTGTAGAGCCAGTCACCTAAAATAATAAACCGACTGGTTCCGATGGCTATGTCAATGGCTAAATGGCGATGCCCAAATATTAAATAGTCAAACTGTTTCTCAGCTAAAACCTCTTTTGCATGAAGGTATATTAATTCCCGCTCCTCCCCTTTGAACTCTTCGGGTTTAATTCCATTATAATCGCGACTGGTATTGGAAGTTTTATGAGCCAACCATACGGCGAAGTTAGGGTGCAACCGACTAAAAACCCATTGCATAAATCGGCTGGTAAACGCCTTTTTCATTAATTTGTATCCTAAATCACCGGGCCCTAATCCGTCACCATGTGCAATGTAAAAATTCTTTCCCGATAATTCCTGAGTTATTGGACCCCGATGAACAATAATACCAATTTCTTTAGGTAAGTAATCAAATACCCACACATCATGATTTCCGGTAAAAAAATGAATGGTAATTCCTGAATCAGCTAACTCAGCTAATTTTCCAAGGGTACGAACAAATCCGCGAGGAACAACTTTTTTGTATTCAAACCAAAAATCGAAAACATCACCGACCAAATACAAAACCGAGCAATCATTTTTTATTTCATCGAGCCAGTGAACGAATAAATGCTCACGCCATTGAGCTTTCTCCAACGTTGGATGCCCCAAATGCACATCCGATGCAAAGTATATTTTTTTTGTACTCACCAGCTATTGAATTGAAGGGGGGGTAATTGGTTCCTGTATTGGTGTTTTTTCAATTGCACTGGAATCAGGTACAACAGTGTTGATTGGCTTAGCAATAGGTGCCGGTTTTAATACCAATTCCAATTGGTTTGTTAAATCAGCTCCATAAAGGTTTCTGGCTATGATTTTTCCATCGGGGTCAACTAGAAAATTTGAAGGCATCTCTTTTACACCAAAATCCTTTGCTGTTTTGCTTTCCATATAGTTTAATTCGCTCACCTGATACTTCCAAAATAGCTTATCTTCCTTAATGGTATTACTCCAATTGGCTGCCGTGTGCTCAATAGCAATTTGATAAATTTCGAAACCCCGATTTCGATATTTTCGATAGATGTCTCTAAGAATAGTATTGTTCAAACGGCTTGGACGGCACCAGCTTCCCCAAAAATCGACCAGTACGTATTTTCCTCTTAACGCAGCCAATGCAAGTGTATCGCCCAAGACATTAGGAAGTCGAACATCGGGAGCTATATTACTAATGCTATCATTTTGAGTATTTTCTTTTTCCTGATTTAATCTCAATTTTTCGCGGGTAATGTATGTGTGCAACATTTTTGATATAGCTGTATTATTGTATCGCGAAGCCATTGCGGTATCTACCATTTCAAAATAGGATAAATCGTTAGCCAGGGTAAACAACTGTTTATTTAATCCCAATTTTTGTGATAAGGCAATGTAAGCCGCTATAGAACCCGGATTGTTTTCAATAAATGAGGTAAGAAAAGCCTTTTCATCGGAAAATATCGAATCACTGATAACAGTTAGCTTTTCAACTATTTCAGTAAGTTGTGGATTGGTTTGATTCTTTAGATAAAACTGTTGCAAGGTATCTAAAATACCAACGGCTCTGAAATGTCGTTTTATAATCAGGCTAACATCTACCGATTCCTGAGAACCCGAAACATGATAGGTTGACACCAAATTGGAAGCATTGGCTGAAAGTGTTACTATTTCGTTGGGACATAGTACTAGACGAATGTATTCCTTATCGTTAAAATAGAAAATAAAATCCTTGGGTTGTGTTGTGTTTTGAACAAATTCAAACTTACCTGCTTCATTCAAAGCCATTGAATCAGGGGCCAAGCCGGGTTGAGTCATATCAATGAATTTAATATAGTTGCCTGCTCCCTCTTGTATAGTTGCTTGAATTCGAACTTCTGGTTGTTTCTCTTGACAACCAAAAAGCACCAAAATAAAACTCAAAAACAGTAAATACCGTGTTTTCATAATTGAATACATTTTTTATAATGCAAAAATAATGTTTTCACACCCAATTTTTAACAGGTACAAATATACATTTATAATTTTAATGCCTGCAAACCATTGGTTGTTGACAAGAAATAATAAAGTTAATTCCCATTAAATAGTATTATGTTTGACTCATGGAAAATCAAAACGGTTAAATTGTAATTCATTTTTATATTTTTGCCAAAAATAGTTGCATTGAAAATTTGGGACGACATAATTGATTTTAGCGCCATAAATCCAGTAGTTACAATTGGCTCATTTGACGGCGTGCATCTGGGGCACCGACGGGTAATTGATCAGCTTATTCGTTTATCGAAAAAAGTGAATGGTGAGAGTGTTATTTTTACTTTTTCGCCCCATCCGGCAATTGTCCTTAACCCCGATAAAGAATTTGTTTTACTCACAACCATTGACGAAAAAATTGAATTATTCCGTCAAGCAGGAATCAACCATTTGGTACTTTACCCTTTTACAAAAAGAATAGCTTCTCTCAGTTATCAGGAATTTGTGAAGCAACTATTAATTGAAAAATTGCACATAAGTACCCTATTGGTTGGTTACGACCATACCATTGGGAAAAACCGGGAAGGTAATTATGAAAAATTACTTCAACTATCAAAAAATCTTGATTTTAAGGTGGTGCAACAAAATGAAGTTACCACTGAAGATGGAAAATTAAGTTCCACTTATATCCGCCAATTGCTATCACAAGGCTTATTAATGGAAGCATCAAAATTACTGGGTTATCCTTATCTGCTTTCGGGAACCGTGGTTCATGGCCACCGCTTAGGAAATAAATTGGGCTTTCCAACGGCCAATTTACTACCTCCCGAAAATAAATTTATTCCCGGATACGGTGTTTATGCCGTATTGGTTCAGTATGAAGGAATAACTTACCAGGGAATGATGAATATTGGCATTCGTCCTACTCTTGAAGACAACACCCAAATACCTGTTATTGAAGCGCATTTATTTAATTTTACTGGCGATTTATATGGCAAATTCATTAAAATAAGCATCATCAGAAAACTGCGAGATGAATTTCAATTTGAATCGGTTGAAGCCTTGAGAATTCAATTAAAAAAAGATAAAGAATTAGCGCTTGAAACATTGAAAAATGATTGCTTAAACTAATCCAATATTAGTTTTTCAAAATATTCTTTTTCAGCCACTAAATCAATACCGGGTTGTTGCTCCCTAATTAATCGGATATTTTCCAGCTGGTTTTTAATAAACTTTTGGTGACTTTCCGATTCAGGAAAAAAAGGCTT
>JAIFNJ010000112.1 GCA_020047835.1 Bacteroidota bacterium | reverse complement strand
TATGCCATTAATCCGGCACGCGATTTAGGTCCCCGAATCATGCATTACATCCTTCCAATTCCGGGAAAACGCAGTAGCGACTGGAAATATTCCTGGGTTCCGGTCATTGGCCCACTGGTTGGTGCGTCGGTTGCATCTTTCGTATTTCTTTTACTTGCAGGCGTATAGTTTACGAACCATTACGATCTTCAAAGTATTACAAAAACACCTTCTAAAAAATTTTAAATAGCTATCAATGACCCGAATAAGATTTGACAAGATGAAATCCACCATCAAACAGGCTTTTCTGAATGCCGGAATGCCGGAAGAAAAAGCTGAAATTTGTGCACAAATTCATACAGAATCGAGCCGAGATGGCGTTTATTCACACGGACTAAACCGTGTTGAGCGCTTTGTGGATTATATCGGGAAAGGATGGGTCAATGCCAGTGCAGAGCCCTTTCTTGAAATGAACTTTGGAGTAACGGAAGTCTATAACGGCAACCTGGGCCCCGGAATTACGAATGCCATTTTTGCCATGAATCGCGCGACTGAAATTGCCGAACAAAACGGATTAGGTCTGGTAAGCCTGAACAATACAACACATTGGATGCGCGGTGGTGCTTATGGTTGGCAAGCTGCTGAAAAAGGGTTTATCGGCATTTGCTGGACCAACACCGAATCGTGCATGCCTGCATGGGGTGCCAAATCCGGAGGTATTGGGAACAATCCGTTTATTATGGCTGTACCTCGCAAAGATGGGCATATCGTACTTGATATGGCCATGTCGCAATACTCGTACGGCAAACTTCAGGTTACCCGGCTGGAAAACGAAAAGTTACCCTTCGCCGGAGGATTCGATCAGGAAGGAAATCTAACCGACGACCCTGGCGCCATTGAAGAAACACGACGTATTTTACCAATGGGTTATTGGAAAGGTTCAGGTTTTGCTGTGATGCTCGACCTTATTTCGGCTTTACTATCAGGAGGATTAACTACCGCCGCAATAGATCGTGCCGGTTTGGGCAGTTGCGGAAGTTGCTGCCAGGTTTTTATTGCCATTAATCCGTTAAAAATTAATAGTCAGGAATATATTGAACAGGTATTGAACGAGACTATTCAACAACTCAAAACATCGGTTCCTGCTGATGAAAACGGTGATATATTTTACCCTGGCGAACAATCATTGAAAAAGCGGCGCGAAAATTTGGAACTTGGCATTCCGGTTGACGATGGCATTTGGTCAAAGGTGAAAGAATTGGCCTACACCAGTTAAAGAAAAAAAAAGAAAGCCCTTTGCGAAACTTAAACACAAAGGGCTTTCTGAATCAAAAAACTTGAAAAATAACCAGGGCATAAAGCACAAAACGTAAATACCTGAAAAGTGCCCAGGCCAAATAGTTTTTCAGATCGTACTTTATTAAACCACAAGCCAGGCTAACCATAGAATGAGGTAATGGCAACATAGCCCCAACTAATACAAAAAAGCCACCCCATTTCCGAAGATTATTAATGTGCAAAGCAATTTTATTCTCGATGTGATTCTTAATTGATGGAATTCGGTTTAGCTGCTGACCCACAAAATAAGCTATAACCCCACCAACATAAGACAAACTTGCTATAATAAACAAAAATAGCCAGGGGGTGGCCGATTTTGAACTCCATGCAATAAAAATTTCAGGAGGGAGCAAGCCTAAGACCGTTTCAGAAATCAGGAAAACTATAAAAATTGATGCAGTCGAAAAACTTTCGACCAATGTATTGAGTAACGAATTAAAATCGAAGAAAAAATACTCTAAAGCCAATAATAGGGCAACAAAGAGGAAGATCACAATTCCTCCTTTTATAGCAGTATCTTTTAAAAATCCATAGAAATTCGTTATTCTGTAATAACGATTCAGTACAACTAATTTTTCATATCTGATCATAATATCATCCTATCTATTTAACTAATCTTCTTTTTTTATACAGATCAAAGAGGTCATCTTCATCTTCATTATTTTTTATTCCATTAATCAACAAGGCTAGAAGAATTGGAATTTCCTGCTCTGTAAATCCTGTTGATAATGTCGTACAGTTGAGAAAATCGTTTTGATAATTCATAAGGAGGAATATAGGCCGAATTTTTACTTGCCTCCAGCAAATTGTCAATTTCAGGAGTGGTTAATCCCATTTTACTACCAATCCGATGCAACATTTTCAATTCGGCATCTTCAATCTTTCCATCGGCTAACGCCATTTGAATGAGATGATTAAAATGTTCCTTATCTTGTTTTTTACTTGGGTGGTCAAAGTGTTCTAAGAAATCCATAATACATTAATTTTTAGTTCATTATTACAATATAAAACTTCATTTACTAAACGAGTTTTCAAACAGGATACCTGATATTGGAAAGAATGTGACATAATTTAGGAAAAACCTTAAATCACAACCATTCCTAAAATTTATCGAAGGGTAATTAATATTTCAGACAGATTGCTGTTATTACAAAAGCAGATTAAATCTGTACGTGGAAATCATCCTGTTGAATTAATATTCACAAAATTTTAGGCGGTTGCCAAAAAGTGAAGTTAAATGATGTATCGAATTGATAATTTTTCCCTGCAATTGGTTGTTCAAGAATAATAACACAAAAGCAGGGAACAGTTGTATTTATTGTGTTTTCGTCTTCAATCTCATCAAAATCCAAAGAAAAATATTCGTTGGAAGGACTACTATTCTCGTTGTTTTCAATTGCAATCAATTGCTCCTGAAAACAAGAAATTGAGCTTCCCATTGCCTGAGATAATGTTACAAGAAACACTACAAATAGTCCTATCTTTTTAAATAAATTCATTCAGTTGCAATATTAAGAAGAAAACGACATGATGATCGATTCTATTGCCCCTATAAACAATCAATATTCACAAAGGTTGTTAACACGAGCATCATAAAATTAAAGAAGCAGGCCAAACGACCTGCTTCCTTACTATTTCTTATATCACAAAACGAGACTAATCAAGCTCAATCTTTTTAAATTTTGGAACTAGAGCGTGCATTACAAACCATGCAATAATGTAAGCTGTAGCGCAAATCATAAACATGATTCCATATCCGATTTTAATGTCGCCTAAGGCTTTATAATGGTCAAACAATAAACCTGCAGATTTTGCAATCATAATTCCACCAACTGCACCGGCCATACCACCAATCCCGGTAACAGACGCGATTGCACGTTTTGGAAACATATCAGAAACTGTGGTAAAAATATTGGCAGACCATGCCTGGTGCGCCGATGCGGCAATACCGATAATAATAACGGCGAACCACATATTGAAACCTCCAAGATATTGGGCCGATAGCACCAATAATGGAAACAACGCATAAATAAACATCGCTTTTTTACGTGCTTTGTTGGCATCCATTCCGTGTTCGATAAAATATTTAGGTAACCAACCACCAAAAATACTACCAAAGGTCGTCATCGTATAAACAATTGCGATTGGAAAACTCACCTGCGTACCAGTAAGTCCATATTGCTCTTTAAGGAAGGCAGGCAACCAGAAAAGGAAAAACCACCAAACCGGGTCGGTTAATAATTTACCCAAAAAGAATGCCCATGTTTGTCTATATGTCAATAATTTAAACCAACTAACTTTTTTAAATTCTGAACCATCAGCAGCCACAGTCTCTTCTTTATCGCTCATAATATGATCGTATTCACTCTGCTTTAACTGACCTTTTGCCAATTTATTTTCTGGAGTGTCATACATTACCCACCAAAAAAACAGCCATATTAAACCAACTGCACCTGTGATAATAAAAGCCCATTGCCACCCCATAGTAACTGCAATCAATGGCACAACAATAGGTGCAATAATAGCTCCGACATTAGTTCCTGAATTAAAAATTCCGGTAGCCAAAGCCCGTTCTTTCTTAGGGAACCATTCTGCAGTGGTTTTTATTGCTGCAGGAAAGTTTCCAGCTTCAGGAACTCCTAATGCTGCACGGGCTACACCAAATCCAAAAGGAGTTTTTGCAAATGCATGACCTATTGCGGCTAAACTCCATCCAAATAATGATAGTGCATAACCCTTTTTTGTTCCAAACTTATCAATAATTCCACCAACCAAAAGCATACCCGAAGCATATGCCACCTGGAAAGCAATTACAAGATTGGCATAAATTGATTCATAATGGGCGGGATCTGTTCCAAAAACGCCATCTTCTTCAAGAAACGGCTTCAATAAACTGATGACCTGACGGTCGAGATAGTTGATAGTTGTTGCAAAAAAGACCAGTGCACATATTGTCCACCGGTAATTCCCGATTGTTTTGAGTTGGTTCATTAATTAAGTTTTATTAGTTTATACTAGTCAGTCTATGTTCTTAATTTTTCAATAATAGTCAATGCTTCTCTACATTTTTCAGTTATTGCATTGTAATTGCCTGACTCAATCACTTCCTTAGGAAATAATTGAGAGCCCATTCCAACACAATGTACACCAGCTTTAAACCAGCCTTTCAGATTGGCTTCATCAGGAGAAACACCACCTGTTGGCATAATGCTGGCCCAAGGCATCGGGCCTTTTACTCCTGAAACAAAATCAGGACCGCCCACCGATGAACCAGGGAATACTTTCACCACTTCGGCACCCAATTCGTGAGCGCGGTTGATTTCGGTTACCGAACCACAACCCGGACTCCATGCAATTTTGCGACGGTTGCAAAAACGGGCAGTGTCTTCATCGATCAGTGGAGAAACAATAAAGTTGGATCCCAACTGTATGTATAGCGCAGCGGTTGCACTATCAATCACCGAACCAACTCCCAAAATCATTTCCGGTGCTTCTTTAACTGCCCATTTCGAGATTTCAGCAAATACTTCATGAGCAAAATCGCCACGATTGGTAAATTCGAAAACACGAACGCCACCATCATAACAGGCTTTTACAACCTGTTTGCAAACGTTGGCGTCTTTGTGGTAGAAAACCGGAACCATACCGGTCTCTTTCATTTTTATTGCTACTTCAATTCTTGTAAAACGTGCCATAAATTCAGTTTAAAGTTGCAAGTTCCAGGTTTCAAGTTAGTCTTGAACAAGGAAATTGGTTATTCAATATTGCTAAATTGGATATTGGTTATTCTATATTGGTTATTTTGAGTTTTAAGTCCCAATATCCAACTCTCAATAACCAATATCCAAGTTGAAAACTATCTGGCTACTCTGCCAGAGGCATCGCCTCCCATCAGTTTTTCAACCTCATCAACGGTTACCTGGTTGTAATCGCCGTAAATGGTATGTTTCAAACACGAGGCAGCAACTGCAAAATTCAGTGCTTTCTGATCGTCACTGGTATAAGTCAGCAAACCATAGATCAAACCACCCATAAATGAATCGCCACCACCAACACGGTCAACAATATCAGTAATTTGGTAAGTTGGGGCTTCAAACAAAGTTTTTCCATCCCAAAGTACACCCGACCAACTGTTATGGTTGGCATTGATTGACCCACGCAAAGTAGTAATTACTTTCTTACAACGTGGAAATTTTGTCATAATCTGTTTTGAAACAGATTCATAGGCTGCAGCTTCCACATGACCACCGGTTACATCAACTCCTTCAGGTTTAATGCCCAATACTTTTTCGGCATCTTCTTCATTACCCAAAATCACATCGGTTCCGGCAACCAATGCAGGCATCACTTCACCGGCCTTTTTACCGTAGTTCCATAAGTTTTTACGATAGTTCAAATCGCACGAAACGGTAATTCCTTTTTCATTAGCTTTATGAATGGCTTCCAGACATACATCGGCCGCTCCCTGCGAAATTGCAGGAGTAATACCTGTCCAGTGAAACCAGTTTACGCCTTCAAAAACCTTATCCCAATCAATCATTCCTGACTTAATTTCAGAAACAGCAGAATGAGCACGATCGTAAACAACCTTGCTACCGCGGCTTACAGCACCTGTTTCCAGAAAATAAATACCAATACGGTCGCCGCCATAAACAATCTGGTCAACTCCTACTCCGTATTTTCTTAAATCCATAACGCAAGACTGTGCGATATCATTTTTAGGCAAACGGGTTACAAAATCAACCGGAATACCAAAATTGGCAAGCGAGACAGCTACGTTAGCTTCACCACCACCAAAAGTGGCTGTTAAATTATCAGTCTGACTAAACCGCAAATAGCCTGGAGTGGCTAGACGCAACATGATCTCACCAAAAGTAACTACTTTCATTTCTATATTATTTTACGGGTTATGCAATCGATTGCAAATCTACTATTTTTATCAATTTAGCAAAGTTCTGTCCGTACCAAAAGACGGGAAAAGTAACTTAATCTTAAAAATTGAAATAGTTTTTTGCATTATTGAAACTAATGTTTTCTACCATTTGTCCCAACAATTCCATATCATACGGAATTTCTCCGTTTTCCACATCGTTTCCTAAGATATTACACAGCGTACGACGGAAATACTCGTGACGGGTATAAGACAGAAAACTTCTGGAATCGGTTAACATACCCACAAAACGACTCAACAAGCCTAAATTGGATAGCGCATTGATCTGTTTTTCCATACCATCTTTCTGGTCCAGGAACCACCAACCGGATCCATATTGAATTTTCCCCGGAACACTTCCATCCTGGAAATTGCCAATCATGGTTGCATACAATTCATTGTCTCTTGGATTGAGGTTGTATAAAACTGTTTTACACAGTTTATCTTCCATATCCAACCGATTGAGCAATTTAGATAAGGGTTCGGCAACGGGTTTATCGCCAATCGAATCGAAGCCCGTATCTGGACCCAAATTATTGAATAAACGGGTATTGTTATTTCTTAAAGCTCCAATATGAAATTGCTGTGCCCATCCGCGTGAATGATCCA
>JAIFNJ010000098.1 GCA_020047835.1 Bacteroidota bacterium | reverse complement strand
AGCCCGAGGCAAACGGAGCATGGTTCCTTTTTCATTATAGGTAACAGGGCTTCGGCTCTTTTGTCGTTGGCTTTTCTCAAATATTCTTCTGTTACCAGATGTAAGATTCCGGGCCAAGGTCCGCTAAATTCATGGGTTCCCAAGCGGTTGTTTCGTTTGTATTTCCAAGTTACATTATAAATTATGGCCCCCGAACCATGAAGTGCCAGCTGTTTTGCCTTGTCGTTTAACTCTTTCCAAGGAACCGAAAAATCAAAACCCTTATCCTTTCCGGCAGCCAATAATGTATGGATGTATTGCCCATGTGGATCGCCATAAAACTTTCCGGGTTTACTTCCTTCCATAGCACCTGCAACAATGGGCTTTTCCGGATTTGAAATCAGCTTTTCGGCATCACAAACCATCCGATGACCCAATCCTTCGCAGGTTTTACGGGCTCCTTGTTCGTGATTGAACGAAAACCAGGATGCCAGAGGGGTTTCGGTTTCCAATTCCCGGTTTCCCACCCGAGCAAAGAGCAGCCTGAGCGTATCGTAAATATCGGTAATAGTTCCTACCGTGCTGCGTTCGCTGTTGCTGATGCTTTTTTGATCGACGGCAAGGGTGGGCATCAATCCTTTGATGCTTTCGAATTGTGCTTCTGAATCTAAGTTAAGCCTATTTCGTGCATAGGCCGAAAAACTTTCCGCATAACTCTGACGGCCTTCGGTAAAGAGCGTATCAAAAGCCAGCGATGTTTTCCCGCTACCGGAGACTCCGGTTAATACGGTCATTTTATTGAACGGGATGGAAACATCTATATTTTTGAGATTGTGTGTGGTAACACCTTTCATTTCAATGGGACCAAACCGCTCAAAAACCGGCAGGGGACTGGCTATTGGTTCCGCTAAAATGCCATTCAAAGTCTTTGCCGTTGGGGAGTTTGGAACGGTTAGTATTCCAGATGGAACCCCTTGATAAATCAAATTAATTCCACCATTTCCCTCATTCAGACCTAATTCAATTAAATGATCGGCCTGTTTTATAATGGTTGGGTTTTGTTCTACCATTACCACCGTATGTTTCTGCTTCAGTAAAAGGTTCAAGTTTTCAAGCAGCACCTCCACATCGTGGTCGTGCAACCCCGACGACGGCTCATCGATAATAAATAAGGTTGGCTGTTTGGTTGCTTTAACCAGGTTTTTTGCCAGCTTAACGCGTCGGGCCTCACCTCCTGAAAGGGTTCCCGAGCGTTGGTTTAGAGTCAGGTATCCAAGCCCCACTTGTTGCAAAACCTTTAAATAAGGCGAAATGGAGGAATGATTTTCAAAAAAATCATGAGCGGCATCTACAGAAATGGAATAAATTTCAGCTAGGTTTTTCCCTTGATACAACACTGTTAGTATGTCGGGACGGAATTGTTTGCCATTGCATTCGCTACATACCAATTCTACCGTTCCAAGCAATTGCATACCTACTTGCTCGTAACCAGCACCTTCACATTTGGGGCAGCACCCTGCAGGTGTATTAAACGAAAAATGGTTCTTTGTGAAGCCCTTTGTTTTCGAATCCTCAAGGGATGCAAACAAATCGCGTAAAACATCGGCTAACCCTACATAGGTTGGCGGATTGCTTCGGGGGGTTTTGCCAATTGGCGATTGATCGATGCTGATGAATTTTTTCAGGTGTTCTCCGTTTTCAATGAAAAAACCGGCATCGGCTTTTTTGTTGCCTTCAATCAACATTCTCTGTAAGGTATCAACGAGTTGTTTCTTACCGAAACCCGATACCCCGGTCACCACATTCAAGGCCTGTGTTTTAAAAGTAATCTCCGCCTTTTTTACAAAACCTTTTAAAACAATCCCCTTAGCAGGAGCTTGCGCGATGGACTTAAAATCGGTGGCATTGTAATAATGCTTTAAAGTTTGGCTGTTTCCGTATTCGTGTTGGTTGAAAAAATCGGATGCACGTCCCGAAAAAAGGATGTGCCCACCCAGTTCACCGGCCCCCGGACCCATATCCACTATCCAATCGGCATGTTTCATTACAATGGGGTTATGCTCCACCACCACCACGGTATTTTCCTGATCGCGCAAAGAGAACAAGACTTCTAATAAATTACTTATTTCCGCAGGATGCATCCCCATGGAGGGTTCATCGAACACATACAAAATTCCCCTCAACCCCGATGAAGCCATTTTTGCTAATCGCAGGCGCTGGGTTTCTCCTCCTGAAAGGCTTTGCGACGGATGGCTCAGGGTTAAAAATCCCAATCCCAGCTTTTGGATGAGGCTGCCGGTTTTCCTAATTTCGTGTAAAATAGGTTCTGCTACTGATAATTCATGTCCCTCTAGGATTATGGAATCAAAGAACGACAGCAACTCATTAATTCTGTAATTGGAAAGTTCAGATATGTTTTTACCGTGAAATGTAATTTGGTTTACCTCCTTCTTTAACCGGGAACCTTTGCAAACAGGACACGGAACGGTATAGGCAAACCTTAATACATTTGGATTTCGATCACGCTTAAGTATCTCTTCCATCACCGGAACAATTCCTTTGTAAAAGCTTTCTTCTCGGGGCTTGGCGGTTATTCCGGTCCATTTCATGCGCGATTCCAATGGGTGTTTCCCAAAGGGGACCAAAATTTTTTGGCTTCCAAATAGGACAATTCTTTTTTGCTCATCACTCAATTCTTTCCAGGGAATATCCACTGAAAAGCCTTCAGCTTCACACACTTGATTCAATACCGTCATGGTAACTTGCGAATAAACAATATAACCGCTTGGAGTAGTCATGGTAAAAGCCCCTTGGCGGATGGTTTTATTTTCGTCCTTAATCAACAATTGCGGGTCAATGGCATCGGCAATACCCATGCCCCGGCATTCAGGACAGGCGCCTTCTGGAGTGTTGAATGAGAAAAGACTGCGGTTTATAATCCGCTCTTTTGGAAAGGTTGAATCGGGCTTGCCCAGCCGGGCAAATAGCAGGCGGAGCAAGTCGTAAAGCTCGGTTAATGTGCCAACGGTGGAACGGGGCGAATGCGAAAGCTGTTTTTGCTCCAAGGCAATAGCCGGAGACAAGCCGGATATATATTGAACATCAGGTCGGTTCAGGCGGCTCATGAATTGACGGGCATGGGATGAAAAAGTTTCCAGATACCGCCTACGGGCTTCCTGAAAAATGACATCGTAAACCAAGGTTGATTTTCCCGAACCTGAAACCCCGGTTACTACAATCAGTTTATGGTCGGGGAGGTTTAAATTAACAGATTTTAAGTTGTTTTCTTTAGCGTTTATAAGGGTTATCATGTACCGTTTTTTGTGAGATCAAAAATATAAAACAAACACATGGAAACCCGATTGGTTGAACAAAAAAACGGGTCCTTTTGTAATCTACCGGAAAAAGTATATTTTTGCACGTTAAATTTACGTTAAGTAAACACGAAAAAAGCACTTATGGCTGATAAGCAAAAAACAATTCAAAAAGAGGTTTCAATGCAGGGTGTAGGGCTTCATACAGGAGTTCAGGTTACCATGACATTTAAACCGGCTCCGGCAGATCACGGGTACAAATTTAAACGGGTTGATATGGAAAATCAGCCAATAATTCCCGCTTTAGCCGAAAATGTGGTTGATACCTCCCGCGGTACCACCATTGCAAAAGGCGAAGCCCGGGTTTCAACCATTGAACATGTTTTGGCCGCTGCTTACAGCTTAGATATCGACAACTTAATGATTGAGATTAATGGTCCCGAAACCCCAATTATGGATGGAAGCGCCATTACCTTTTTTAAAATCCTTACCGAAGCAGGAACAGTGGAGCAGGAACTTGAACGGGAATATTTTGTGGTTCGCGAAAACGTACGGTATGTGAATGAGGAAAAAGGGATTGAAATAATTGCTTACCCCGACCACAAATACAGTGTGGATGTGCTCATCGACTTTAATTCGAAAGTTTTGGGCCACCAATATGCCAGCTTAACCGATTTATCGGATTTTGGAGAACAGATTGCCAGTTGTAGGACCTTTGCCTTTTTCCATGAATTGGAGCCGTTATTCAAAAACAATCTGATAAAGGGCGGTGCTTTAGAGAATGCTATTGTAATTGTTGAAAACGAATATCCACAAGAAGAATTCGATCGTATAGCAGACTTATTTAACAAACCCCATTTGCAAGCTAAACGTGGAATCTTGAATAATATCAGTTTGCAATACTCTAACGAACCAGCCCGTCACAAACTGCTTGATGTGGTCGGTGATCTAGCATTAGCCGGTCGTAGAATCAAAGGTAAAATTATTGCCAAGCGTCCCGGACATTATGCAAATACCCAATTTGCCAATCTTATCCGCCAGGCCGTAAAATTTGAACAAAAAAATGGAGTGGCTCCCCGATATAATCCCGATGAGGCTCCATTGCTGGATATTAAAGATATAATGAAGAGACTGCCTCACCGTCCTCCTTTTTTGTTGGTAGATAAAATTATTCACCTCGACGAAAATTCAGTGGTTGGCGTAAAATGTGTTACCATGAACGAAGGCTTTTTTGTGGGACATTTCCCCGAAGAACCGGTAATGCCAGGTGTTTTGCAAATTGAGGCCATGGCCCAGGTGGGTGGAATATTGGCACTTAAAGATTTGGAAAACCCTAAAGAATGGTCAACCTATTTCTTAAAGATAGATAACGTCCGCTTTAAACAAAAAGTGGTTCCGGGCGATACCCTGATATTCAAACTGGAATTGATTGATGGCTCAGCTGGTGCGAAACAAAGTTGCTGCAGTAACCGAATAAAGAACCTAACGAAAAGAAAAATGGAATATCCTTTAACTAACGTTCATCCGGAAGCAAAAATTGGTAAAAATGTGGTAATTGAACCGTTTGTTACCATCGAAAAAAATGTTGAAATTGGTGACAACTGTTGGATTGGAGCTAATGCTGTAATTAAAGAATATACAAAAATAGGAAACAATTGCCGAATATTCCATGGTGCCGTAATTGGAGCCATCCCTCAGGATTTAAAGTTTGTTGGCGAAATAACAACGGTAATTATTGGCGACAACACAACGGTGCGCGAATGTGCAACCATTAACCGGGGAACCTCGGCAAAAGGATCCACCCAGGTGGGTTCAAACTGCCTGCTAATGGCCTATTCACACGTGGCTCACGATTGCCGCATCAAAAACTATGTGATAGTGGGCAATGCCACCCAAATTGCCGGTGAGGTTGACATTGACGACCACGCCATTTTAAGTGGTGGAATTTTGGTTCACCAATTTGTTCGAATTGGCACCCATGTTATTGTTCAAGGCGGCTCAAAAATAGGAAAAGATATTCCTCCTTATATTAAAGCCGGACGCGATCCGTTGAATTTTGCCGGAGTAAATTCGGTGGGTTTGCGGCGTAGGGAATTTAGCAACGAACAAATTTATGCCATACAGGATGTTTATCGGACTATCTACCAGAAAGGGTTAAATACAACTCAAGCGCTAGAGGTTATTAAGGCAGAGCTGCCTGCTTCCAAAGAACGGGATGTAATAATTGATTTTGTGAGTAATTCAAAAAGAGGCATTATTTCCGGTGAATTTGCTGAATTATAATCCTTGTTTTATATAAAAAATTGAAACCCCTTCATTAAATTGTTGGGGTTTTTTGTTAACCATTGATTTAATTAAAAAAATTACATAAATTTGATTTTTACTTTACCCTAATTGAATCAATAACCTAAATGCCTTTTTTATGGAAGCCGGAAAACGAATCATTGTGCCTTGGGATTTTACCGAAAAAGCTGATAATGCTTTAGCTCATGCGGTAAAAATGGCAAAAGTACTGGATAATACCATTACCTTGTTGCACATCGTAAAAAAAGACAAAGAAATTGAAGAGGCGCAGGCCAAACTTAATGAAATAGCTGCCCAATCATCAGAAAAGTTCGGTGTTTCTATCAATACCGTAGTAAAAGAAGGTTCAATTTTTACCACCATTGGTGAATATACCAAAGAAAACGAAGATATTAATCTGGTTATCATGGGTACCCATGGAATGAAGGGTATGCAAAAACTTACCGGAAGTTGGGCATTAAAAGTCATTGTGAGCTGTTATGCTCCATTTATTGTAGTTCAAGATCCTCCGACTGAAAAAGTAAGCTATGATAAAATTGTTTTTCCAGTTAATTTTAAAAGTGAAAATAGAGAGAAACTAATTTGGGCCATTTATTTTGGAAAAATATTTAAAGCAAAAATCCATTTTATTAAACAGGAAGTAAGCGATAACAGTTTAGTTAAAAAAGTGAACCAAAACCTTACTTTTGCCCGCAAGTATCTGAGCAAATATAATGTGGATTACGAAATTGCTACTACAGCAAAGTCCGGCGATTTTGCAGAAAGCACTATCAATTATGCTAAAGAAATTGAAGCCGATATGATGCTGATTATGACTACGAAAAACATTGGAACCTTAGATTATGTGATGGGTGCCAGCGAACAGTTTATCATTGCCAATACAGCCCGTATTCCGGTAATGTGCGTAAACCCCCGTAAGGCTCAAAACTTTTCTTTGGGGACGTTCTAATAAACTTGTTGAAGTTACTTTAAGCCGCCCAAATTAGTGCGGCTTTTTTTTTATTCCTTTTCAGGATAAGCATTCCACCCTTGTGCCTTAATAATGGTGGACCCTTCTCCTTTTCCATACAGCCGAACATCCTCTTTTTTAGGAAGTATTTCTCCAATTACCGAGATTCCTGCAATACCCTGCAATTTTTCGGCATCGTTTGGATTAACCGTAAACAGCAATTCATAATCCTCACCCCCATTCATGGCTAAAAGGGTAGGATCTAAGTTTAATTCCTCTGCCACATTAATGGTTTGCACATCAATGGGTAATGAGCCTTCATTTATTTTAGCTCCGCAACCCGATTGCTTACATATATGAAGAATTTCGGAGGAGAGCCCATCGGAAATATCAATCATGGCTGTTGGGGTAATTCCGGCATTTTTCAAAGCTTCAAAAATGTCTCTGCGCGCTTCGGGTTTCAGCTGGCGTTCTAGCACATAGTCGTATGTGCTCATATCGGGCTGCGAATTGGGATTTACCAAAAACACTTCTTTCTCGCGCTTTAACAAGAGCAGTCCGGCATAGGCTGCCCCCAAATCGCCCGAAACGCAAATCAAATCGCCGGGTTTGGCGGTATTGCGGTAAACCGCTTTTCCTTTTTCCACTTCACCCAATGCCGTAATGCTTATAGTTAAACCGGTAACAGAACTAGTGGTATCGCCCCCAATTAAATCAACGTTGTAAAAGTCACAGGCCTTTTTAATTCCTTGATAAAGCAATTCAACGGCTTCCAACGAAAACTTGCCTGAAACGGCCAAGGATACCGTAATTTGTTTGGGTACGGCATTCATGGCATACACATCGGAAAGGTTTACCACTATGGCTTTGTAACCTAAATGTTTTAGCGGGGTATAAATTAAATCGAAGTGAACCCCTTCCACAAGCAAATCGGTGGTTACCACCAACTGCTTTCCGGAATAATCAAGCACGGCAGCATCGTCACCCACTCCTTTAATAGAGGAATCATGCTGAAGTTTTATATCTTTTGTTAACCGTTCTATCAAACCAAATTCTCCTAAATCTTTGAGTTGGGTGGTTGTTTTTTGCGTATCTG
The DNA here is from genome assembly GCA_020047835.1 of Bacteroidota bacterium. Classification (GTDB taxonomy): domain Bacteria; phylum Bacteroidota; class Bacteroidia; order Bacteroidales; family SZUA-534; genus GWE2-40-63. Next base: position 3,785 of record JAIFNJ010000098.1, on the reverse strand, counting down.
CCATTTTTTGAATTTTGGGCAAAGGTAATAGTTATTTTTAAATGGTTTTTTAATCCCTACAGCGACAATAATTCTTAAGGAGGAAATCGATTACCGTGATTTTAAGCATTCTATTTCTTCAAAACACAAAATCATTAAACAAAATTCCTTATTTTTCCTTTATAGTAAATCAACTCTTTCATTCACCTTTAAATGGATACCACTATGAAAAGAATAATCAGCATCACCTTTGCAACTTCGCTTATAATTGCCGCAATTGGATTTTCGGTCATGAATTCTTTTTCAAATCCCGAAACCCTGCTGAACTCAAAAGAAAATAAAGAGGCCTCGGAAAATTATAAAAACTATTGCGCGGGTTGCCATGGAAACAATCTGGAGGAATTTGTTGACCGTAAATGGGTGTACGGTTCCAGTGCCGACCAAATTGGGCAAATCATCACCAAAGGGATTGAAAGTGAGGGCATGCCAGGTTTTGGATCCTCTATGTCGTTGGATGAAGTAAAAGCCCTTTCGGAATATATTTTGGCCGATGTGAAATACAAAATTGAAAAAGTGGTTACTGGTTTAGAAATTCCCTGGGGATTGGAGTTTTTGGCCAACGGCGATTTGCTTATTGCCGAGCGGAATGGAACCCTATCGCGGTTTACTACTGAAAAAAAACTCCTTAAAATTGAAGGATTGCCTGATATCCGTGTGAAAGGCCAGGGCGGACTGATGGATTTAAAACTGCATCCCGATTATGCAAAAAACGGCTTTATTTATATTGCTTATAGCTATTTTGGCGAAAATGATAAAAATACTGGAAACACCGCCATCATCAGAGCCAAACTGAAAGGTAACCTGCTTACCAATATTACCCCCATTTACAAAGGAACACCGGCAGTAAGTGCTTCCCATCATTATGGCTGCAAAATGGAATTCGATCGTAACGGTTATTTATATTTTTCTATAGGCGACCGCGGCAACCACGATATGTTTCCACAGACACTCAACAATTCCAACGGAAAAATCCACCGGATTAAAGACGATGGAACCATTCCAGCCGACAATCCTTTTGTAAATACAGTAGGTGCCGAACCTTCGGTTTACAGTTATGGACACCGGAATCCCCAAGGATTAGCCATGCATCCAGTAACAGGTGAAATTTGGGAATCGGAGCACGGTCCGCGTGGAGGAGACGAAATAAACCTTATTAAACCAGGAAAAAACTATGGCTGGCCGGTGATTTCATTCGGAATCAACTATAATGGAACCATACTTACACCCGACACAGCTAAAACAGGTATGGAACAACCCATTACGTATTACATTCCATCCATTGCACCTTGCGGAATGACCTTTTTAACCGGCAACAAATACAAAGGTTGGGAAAACAGTTTACTGATTGGTTCCTTGCGGTTTGAATATTTGGAACGGTGCGTGATTGAGAATAACAAAGTGGTGAAACACGAGCGCTTGCTCGAAGGCATCGGAAGGGTGCGCAATGTTAAGGTAAGCCCCGATGGTTTTATTTATGTAGGTGTGGAAAACCCCGGCCGCATTCTTAAACTGATTCCGGTGAATGAATAAAACAGCTTGAGACATGCTTTCACGATTCTTATGGCTGGTTTTTTTACTATTTATTCAATATTGTGTATCCGCCCAAATTACCGGTACTGTTTATGATGCTGAAACGCTTGCCCCCTTATCGGAAGTGGTCATTACTAATGGAGCCCAGTATACCACTTCCGGTGAAAACGGTGCTTTTTACTTGGAGGCTGCGGCCGATACTCTATACCTTTCGCATGTGGGCTATTTGCCCGACACTCTTTTTGGACCATCACCAATTGGCAATCTTGAGGTTTATTTAATTCCGGCCATCACCCCATTGGAACAGATAGTGGTAAAATCAGGTATGAGCCGGTATAAACTGTTGCAGATGCCATCGAGTGTGAGTTTGCTTACAAAAAATGAAATGGCTGCTTCCTCAGGAATATCCTATGTGGAGAAATTAAATCAGTTACCAGGCGTTTTTGTGCACCAAGGAACGCTGAATACCAATAGAATAACCATCCGTGGGGTGGGTTCGCGAAGCCCATATGCCACAAACCGCATTAAAGCCTATTTTAACGAAATACCTCTGACCAACGGTGACGGGACTACTGAAATAGAAGACATCAATACTTCGGTAATCAACAACATAGAGGTTATGAAAGGTTCAAAATCGGCGTTGTATGGTTCCGGATTGGGAGGTGCTATTTTAATTGAAGGCAAAAACAATGTAGAGGAAGGCTGGCATGGAAGCGCCGCTTTGGAAACCGGGTCGTTTAAAACCCTAAAGCCGGAAGTATCCTTGCACTTTAAAAAATCCCACTGGTCGGTTTCTGCGGCTTATGCGCTCACCCAATCCGATGGTTGGCGCCAGAACAGTAATTACAAGCGGCACAATCTGAATTTATTATCCTCGTATCGGGGTAAAAACTCCACTACCGAAATCCTCATCCAGCTAATAAAAACCAAAGCTTACATTCCCAGTTCACTCAAAGAGTCTACCTTTGAACAGTCGCCGGATAGTGCAGCAGCCAACTGGCTTAGGGTTCAGGGATTTGAAGAATACACCAAAGGATTGATAGGCCTAAAACACGAACAGCAGTGGGGAGCCAAAGTTACCAATACTTCCGTCTTGTTTTCGAATTTCAAGAACAGCTACGAATCGCGCCCCTTTAACATTTTGAGCGACAACTCCAAAGGCATCGGATTCCGTAACGTTACGAAAATGGTTCTTGGAAAGGTTGACTTGCATGCGGGACTAGAATTTCTGTATGATTATTACAACTGGAGCATTTATGAAACCCTTTCAGGAACTCAGGGCCCCCTGCTGAACGAATTTGCCGAAGACCGAATTCCGTTAAATCTTTTCATGCAAAGCGGATACCGTTTTGAAAACGGCACATTGCTTGAGGCCGGATTAAGTTTCAATTTTCTCTCATATTCCCTAACCGACTTATCCAATTCCACGGTCGATTTATCGGGGCAGTATTCCTACAAACCCATATTTTCTCCATACATTGGCATCAATGTTCCCATAAAAAAGCAGTGGTTTTTGTATGGCTCCGTGAGTCACGGTTTTTCAGCACCTTCAGTTGAGGAAACGCTGATGCCTACTGGGGAAATCAACCCTGACTTAAAACCGGAAACGGGATGGAACCTAGAATCGGGTGTAAGGCTGCACACAAGCGAAGGTCAATTTTTTATGGAAGCCACTGTTTACCTGCTTTTGGTCGACAATTTGCTGGTTACCGAACGGCTGAGTGATGCGGTGTTTTATGGAAGGAATGCCGGATCGACCAATCACTCCGGTATTGAAGTAAGTAGCACCCTACGTTTAAATCGCAAGCAGCATTTCCACCTACCCCAGTTGATTGCGCAGGCAGCCTACAATTATTCGCATCCGGTTTTTACTCAATTTGTAACCGACGGAATTTCCTATAATGGCAATTATTTGCCGGGCATTCCCCAACATCATTTGTGGACTTCATTGCTTTTTCAATATAGGGCTGGATGGTTTTTAAGTACCCTGTTTCAGTTTACTGGAAGTCAATATCTGAACGATGCCAACACGGGGCAATACCACTCCTATTTCTTAAGCCACTTGAAGTTGGGTTACCTTACTAAAACCACCAAAAATTTGGACTGCGGAATTTCAGCAGGAATTAAAAATGTTTTCAACCTGTCGTATGCTTCCATGTTATTGGTTAATGCACCCTCGCCGGGTGGCACAGCCCCTCGGTATTACTACCCCGGTG
>JAIFNJ010000212.1 GCA_020047835.1 Bacteroidota bacterium | reverse complement strand
GTTCATTTATTACTATATCGATGTTGTCGGTGCCTATTCCAGTAGAAACCACTGTAATACGTTTCCCATTAAATATACCCGTGTGAGTAATAAATTCCCGGTTTTGTTTTTTTATTTCAATCGAGTCAAAAAACGAAGAAACTACTTCAACCCGATCTTGATCCCCAACCAAAATAATGGTGTCGGCAATGTCTTCAGGTTTTAAATGCAGGTGAAAAATGCTGCCATCGTTATTAATGATTAATTCAGATTCCGGGATTCTTCTCATGAGATAGTTTCTTTATTGTTAATTGAGTAATAAAATAATAGGCTTTTACGCTTCTTCGTGTAATAATAATTTTAATTTTGTAAAGACGAACCTCAAAAATAGAAAAAAAATATGGATGCAACAACCAATCACATACTAGTACCCGTGGACTATTCCGATAAATCGGTTTTTGGGTTACAAATGGCGGCTAAACTTTTAAAATTATTGGGCGGAAAAGTAACTGTTATTAATGTTGTTAAAGGGGTAGATCCTATTTGGTCGGATTTTTTTACCGACCAAGAGAGGGAATTGTGGTTAAGTAAATTAACCAGTCATTTAAAACAATTTTCAGGTAAATATATTGATGCTTCAAAATTTGAGATGAATTGCACGGTTGTAAAAGGGAAGCTTTGCGATACCATTCTCAAAACAGCCGAAGAAATAAATGCCTCAGCAATTGTTATGGGCACCAGTACCCTTAATAATATTAAAAAATGGATTATTGGAACCAATGCCTTACGAATTGTAACCGAGGCTAAATGTCCGGTAATTACTCTGAAACAAGCCCCCTCTTCTGATGCTATTCGACGAATTATTTTACCAATGGATCTTTCGAAGGAGAGTCGCGAAAAAGCAGTAAAGGCAGTGCAATGGGCCAAAATGTTTGGGGCCGAAATTCATGTAGTTTCAGCCTATACAACAGATGATGATAGCATTTTCACAAGGTTACAAAACCAGCAAAACCAAGTCGTTAAATTCATTGAAGACCATAAAGTAACCTGCATTGCACATTTATTGAAAGTGAACGATACGGTTGATGGAATTTTGGATTATGTGGTTAAAAACCAAGGCGATATAATGGTCATTACGACCCATCAACAATTAGAAATTGTTAATTCCTTTTTGGGTTCTTTTGCTAAAAGCATGATGCGTGGGGCTAATATTCCAATTTTTAGCATGGTGCCAACTATAAAACACAATCTGATATTTAAAATGCCAGCTACTTAATACAATTAGAAGTTAGATTTTGAGATTTGAGATTTTAGAAATTAGACATCTGTCATCTAACTTCTAACTTCATTTTTATTACATCTTAATTTTCTCTCTTAGGAATTTACCGGTAAAAGAAGTTTCGCAGTGAATAATATTTTCAGGCGTTCCTTCAAAAACCAGGTTGCCACCATTTTTTCCACCTACAGGACCTAAATCAATAATCCAATCAGCGTTTTTTATTATTTCAGGATTGTGCTCAATTATCAAAATGGAATTACCCTTCTGAATTAGTGCATTGAATGATTTCAATAAATTGTTAATGTCGTGAAAGTGCAATCCGGTGGTTGGTTCATCAAAAATGAATAGCATGGGTTGATCATCGCGCTCCCTGCCTAAAAATGAAGCCAGCTTAATTCGTTGGCTTTCGCCGCCGCTTAATGTACTCGATGATTGGCCCAGTTTCACGTAACCCAAACCCACATCAACCAATGGCTGCAATCGTTTTGTTATTTTTTGGGCAAGAGGAATCTGTTTTTCATTAAAAAATTCCATGGCTTCAGCCACGGTAAGATCTAAAATATCGTAAATGCTTTTCTTTTGATAAGTAATATCCAACACATCGGGTTTAAAGCGCCGACCTTTACAACTTTCGCATTCCAATTCAATATCAGCCATAAACTGCATTTCCACTTTTATGGTTCCTTCCCCTTGGCATTCTTCGCAGCGGCCCCCATCTACATTAAATGAAAAATGTGAGGGAGTAAATCCCATCAATTTAGCAGCTTTTTGTTCGGAAAACAATTTCCGAATTTCATCATAAGCTTTGATGTAAGTAACTGGATTGGAGCGCGAGGATTTACCAATAGGATTTTGATCAACAAATTCAACGTCAGCAATTAGATTCAAATCGCCGGAAAGTTTATCAAAATGGCCTCATTCATCACTATGCCCACCATACCGTTTTTTTAATGCAGTGTAAAAAACTTTGTTAATTAAGGAGGATTTACCAGAGCCTGATACCCCGGTGACAACGGTCATAATATTCAATGGAAATTTTACAGTAATGTTTTTTAAATTATTTTCGCGGGCTCCTTCAATACATATATAATTATTCCATTTTCGGCGCATTTTTGGTAAAGGTACCGAAAGCTCCCCGGTGAGGTATTTTGTGGTTAAGCTGTCTTTGCTTTTAAACAATTGTTGTTGATTACCTTGAAAAACAACTTCTCCACCCAGCCTTCCTGCTAAAGGTCCAATGTCAATTATTTCATCTGCTGAGCGAATAATATCTTCATCGTGTTCTACAACAACTACCGTATTGCCTAATTTTTGAAGATTGCGAAGAACTTTTATTAATAATTCGGTATCTTTTGAATGAAGTCCAATGCTCGGTTCGTCTAAAATATATAATGAACCAACCAAACTGCTACCAAGTGAAGTTGCTAAATTAATCCGCTGCGATTCTCCACCGGATAGGGTAGAGGATAGCCGGTTGAGACTCAGATAACCAAGTCCTACATCTAATAGGAACTGAATCCTGCTTTTAATTTCAAGAAAAAGCCGTTCGGCAATTTTTTTATCGTGAGCATCTAACTCAACCGTTGAAATAAATTGAGATAATTCATCGATAGGAAGAATTACCAATTCTGAAATGGATTTTCCTCCAATTTTAACATAATCAGTCTCCTTTTTTAATCGCGCGCCTTTACAATCAGGACAAGTTGTGCGTCCGCGATACCTTGAAAGCATCACCCGGTATTGTATTTTGTAGCTGTTTTCTTCCAGATGAACAAAAAATTGGTTTAACCCTTCAAAAAAGCGGTTTCCATTCCATAGAATTTCCATTTCTGTTTTGGAAAGCTGATTCATGGGTTTATGTATCGGAAAATTAAACTTATCGGCATTGTAAACCAATTTGTCTTTCCATTCGGTCATTTTTTCGCCCCTCCAGCAAGCAATAGCTTCTTCGTAAATGGAAAGGCTTTTATTGGGAATCACTAAATCTTCATCAATACCGATAGTCATTCCAAATCCTTCGCATCGTGGACAGGCTCCCAATGGATTGTTAAAACTGAATAAATGCACGGAAGGTTCATCAAACATGATTCCGTCGGCTTCATATTGGTTTGAAAAGACCTGATCGGTAAATAATTCACCATCAAAAACACGGATAATGCAGGTGCCGTGTCCTTCAAAAAAAGCTGTTTGGGCTGAATCAGTGATGCGGCTGATGGTATCTTGTTCTGCATCAATAACTACCCGGTCGATTACAATATTTATGTCGCCTTTATATTTTTCTTGAGAAAAATCTTCAATTTTAACAATTTCATTCTGTAATTCAATTCTAGAGAAGCCTTGCTGTTTCAGAATTTCCAGCGATTGCTGCAATGGACGACTATTACCGTTATTTAATGGGGCTAATATTAGCGCTTTGGTTCCTTGTGAAAAAGTAGTTAAGTAATCCACCACATCTTCAGCATGTTGTTTTTTTACCAACTTACCCGAAACAGGTGAAAAAGTTTTTCCAATTCGGGCATAAAGTAGCTTCAAATAATCATAAATTTCAGTAGAGGTTCCAACAGTAGATCGAGGATTGCGTGTATTTACTTTTTGTTCAATAGCAATGGCAGGTGGGATTCCTTTAATAAAATCAACTTCAGGTTTATTTACTCTACCTAAAAACTGACGGGCGTAAGAAGACAAGCTTTCAACATACCGACGTTGCCCTTCAGCGTACAAGGTATCAAAAGCCAAGGATGATTTGCCACTGCCTGAAAGGCCTGTAATGACAATCAGCTTATCTAAGGGAATTTTTAGTGATATATTTTTTAGGTTGTGAACTCTAGCAGCCTTAATATCAATGTACTTTTGAGTCTTTAAATTTTCTATCATTGGGTTTTAATATAAATCGAAAAAAAACTGAACCTATATTTGGATGCTTTGGTCATTAAAAAACCATTTTTTGCAAAGATTGTTTAATTTTTTCCGATGTGGTTTAGGATTGGTAATATTTTTTAATATATTTGTTTTCTTAAATAATAAACCTAAAAATCAGGAGGATTGCTTATCGAAACATAATTACATCTAACAATTAACTAAGGAGGTAATTATGAGTATTCATAATCATGATGATTATGATTTGATTAAGCAATATCTTGGTGGACAATCATCCAGCCTTGAAATCTTAATTAATCGTCACAAAAACAAAGTTTTTTCTTACATTTTTATGGTTGTCAAAAACCGTGAATTGGCTGAAGATATTTTTCAAGATACCTTTATTAAGGTAATTCGGTCCTTACAATCGGGAACTTATAAAGAAGAAGGACGCTTTGTTTCATGGGTTATGCGAATTGCCCATAACCTAATCATCGATTTTTATCGCAAGGAAAAGCATTTAAAAACGGTATCCAATGATAGTACGGAGGTTCCACTTTTTAACTCGGCAAAATATTCTGAACTAACTATTGAAGAATCGTTGGTTATTGATCAAGTGCATCACGATGTAAAGAAATTAGTGGAGCAATTGCCTGAGGAGCAAAAAGAGGTGATGGTACTCCGCTTTTATTACGATATGAGTTTTAAAGAAATAGCCGAACATACCAATGTAAGCATTAATACGGCATTGGGTCGTATGCGGTATGCTATTTTAAACCTACGCAAGTTAATGGAAAAATCGAATGTTGACTTAGTGATTCACTAATTTGTGTGTTTGTAATCTCTTTTCGTATTTTTTTTGACGATATTTTAGGTTTATTAATTCT
>JAIFNJ010000257.1 GCA_020047835.1 Bacteroidota bacterium | reverse complement strand
AAATGCTATGTCCACCGGCTATCCGATTAAGGATATCGAGTTCCTTCAAGTTTTTACGCAGTATGCCCGACGGGATGTTTGCATCGTCAAGCATTTCCTTTAATGTTGACCGATGAGTGAATTTATTAGGCATAGCTAAATTTGGCAGTTTCGATGCTTAACCCCGGACCAAAACCCATGGCAAACACCGTTTCGTTGGATGTAAGATTTGATTGCATAATTTCATTCAATACAAATAAAATGGTGGGCGACGACATATTTCCATATTCCGCCAACACCTTGTATGAATGTTTTAAATCGTTATCGCTCAGTGCCAATTGTTTCTTAACCGCATCCAATATTTTTTTTCCTCCTGGATGCACCGCCCATTTATCAATGGTTGAAGGCGTAATATTTAGGTTTTTACCTGCTTTTGAAACAATTTCATGGGTATGGTTGCCAATAAAATCGGGAATAATTGGATCTAAAATCATCTCGAAATTGAGGGGCTTGATATTCCAGCCCATATAATCTTTGCCTTTGTCCAATAACAACGAGTAAAATCCATTCATTTCCAATCCTTTTTGTTGGTTTTGTTTGGCGGCCTTATCCGATACTACCAAAACAGCCGCGGCACCATCGCCAAAAATGGTGTTCGACAATAAATTATCGTTATTATCCTTGGGTTGAAAATGCAAAGTGCATAACTCTACGCAAACAACCAGTATGTTGGCGTTTTCATCGGTTTTGCCAATTAAATCCGCAATTTTTAGTGCATGAAAAGCCGCATTGCATCCCATAAAATTTATCGAGGTACGGAAAATATCGTCTGGCAAATGTAACTGTTCAATAATTTCGGTATCGATGCCGGGGGCATACAAACCGGTGCAGGTAACGGTAATTAAGTGCGTAACCTTAAAGTCTGCAACAGTGGTATTAATTTTTTTCAACGAATTATGGATTGCCTCAATGGCCAGCGATGTTGCATGCTCCTTAAAAACGGTTAATCGTTCTTCCACATTGGGAGCGGGTTTATCTATATCAAAAATAGCATTATCAGTATGGCTGTTAGTAAAATCTGAAACCACCGAATAGCGTTTATCAATCCCACTTTGATGAAACAATACTTTCAGCTTACGCGATGCCGCATCATTCTGGTATGCTGCCTGCATAAAACTCAAAATATCGTTTTGTGGGCTGCCGTATTTTGGCACCGCAGTTCCAATTGAAATAATTTTACTCATTACTAAAACCAGGTATAGTGGTTGTTTACAATCAAAATTAAGAAATATACATTCATGCAGGCCGATGTTAGTAGATTCATTTTCATGGTATTTTCGAAATTGGCATGCCGTGTATCCTTTCGAACCTTGTTAAACCAAACCGACAAATGATAAATAACCGGAAGCATGATAATTAAGAGTAGTGCCCAATCAACAAGCCGGTTGTTCATATTAAAATAATAAAAAAGAAAAATAGTGGCCACAGAGAATAATACCGCCGAAAACACAAAAGTACCAAAATATCCAAGTTTATAGCTGATGCTGATTACCCCATCTTTTTTATCGGCCTGGTGCTGGTATATTTGGGTTAACGGATAAACACTGCCCATAAACAAACTGGCTACAACCATGCAAATAATAGTATTGGATGAAAAAATTTCGACAGAAAAATTGGTAATGGCAGTAAATGCCATCAAATAAACAAAAGCCCCCTGAAATACAAATACCGTTAAAAAGCCGATGAAAGGATATTGCTTTAAGCGCACATTTCGATAACTATAGGCCCTCGACATGATTATAAAAATTAGCACAAATAGCGAAAAATAAATTGACACCAAAAGGGCAAGGCCAATACCGGCCAAATCGAATAATAGGGTTACATAAAATAAATTTTTTGTAACTTTTGGTGGATGCTTTAAACCACCAATGCTCGTTTCGTCGCGGTCCTGATAGCTATTATATCCATTACTGGCAGGGAAAATGAGGAGATGCAAAACTACAAACGCCACCACCGTGTTTAACCAATTTATAGTAGGAGCCTGACTTAATGCAAAAAGAAAAACAGGCATTAAGAAAAAAGAAAAAGGAAAACGTAAGTGTTTTACGGTGCTATTATCGATTATCGAAAGCAAGAATCTTTTAGTGGCCAAGTTTTTACTATTTTGATTGAATACTCTTAATTACAAACATAAACCTGTATTTGTTCCCTCTAATAAGAAGTATTCAACTATTAATTCAACCCGTTTATTTCTGACCTATTAAAAATATGAAACAAGGATTTTGTCATGGACTCCATTAATTCCCATTTCCTTTATCTTAACAAAATAATTCGATTGGGTTTTAAACAATAAAATAATTCCCTAGATTTATACATGCAGAAAACAAATAGGATACCAATACTGTTAACTTAAAAAAAATATAAAATGAATACACCTATTGAATTTTGGATTTTCTTTAATCTTTTTGTGCTACTTATGTTAGCACTCGATTTGGGAGTTTTTCACCGCAATTCGCACACCGTTTCCATAAAGGAAGCGTTTACCTGGACGTTTGTTTGGATAACGCTCGCTATGGTTTTTAATGTAATTATTTACTTTTGGAAAGGGCAGCAACAAGCATTGGAGTTCTTTACAGGGTATCTGGTCGAAAAGGCTTTGAGTATCGATAATATCTTTGTATTCATCATGGTTTTCACCTATTTTCAGATACCGGCCAAGTATCAGCATAAAGTGCTATTCTGGGGAATCATTGGAGCATTAATAATGCGTGCCATTTTCATTTTTGCCGGAGTTGCGCTCATTGAGAAGTTTCACTTTACCATTTACATTTTTGGAATTTTATTGGTTTACACAGGCTACAAAATGTTTACACACAGCGATGTTAAAATTGAACCTGAAAAAAACCCTGTGGTAAGGCTTTTTCGGAAAATAATGCCGGTAACAAATGAACTGCATGATGATAAATTTTTTGTAAAAATTGATGCTAAACGCTTTGCAACTCCTTTGTTTTTAGTGCTAATCATCATTGAAACCACCGATCTTATTTTTGCAGTAGATAGTATTCCTGCAATTCTTGCAATTACGCAAGACCAGTTTATTGTTTACACATCCAACATTTTTGCCATTATGGGATTGCGGTCGCTCTATTTTGCGTTGGCGGGCATAGTCCATCGATTCTGGTTGTTAAGCTACGGTCTTGCTATTGTGCTAGTTTTTGTGGGAATAAAAATGTTGTTGATTGACACCTCCTTTAAAATCCCTATTCAATGGTCGTTGGTTTTTATTGCAACTGTAATTACAGCAAGTATTGTACTTTCATTTAAAATACGAAACCCTAAATCTTAACTGGAAGTGAAAAAGATAACCATTGAGGAGCTAATAGAAAAAATTGAAGAAATAAGAACCTATATTCTTAATAATAGGGAACATTTTCAAACAGACACACTTCGTTTGCATGAGAACTTTGCTTATGCAGCTAAGAATCTGGTTGATTATTTATCACTTCGTACTTTTGATATCCGAATTAAACAGGGGAACCTGTCGTATTTAGGACTGTCTTCTTTCTCAAATGCCGAAAGATACGTACTTACGAACATCGATAATATTTTGTACCATCTTAAAACCATTCAGGGTCAAAGTATTGATGGATTGCAAAGTCCTGAGAAAAGCAATTGGAACTTTTTCACCACATTTGAGTTGCTTTCTAATAATACGAATCGGCTCTTTGGTAAAAGCAACAACCCAATTAGCACCCGAATAATGGTAACCCTGCCATCGGAGGCAGCCGGCGATGTAAAATACATGACTGATTTGTTGCTTAATGGAATGGAAATTGCCCGTATTAACTGCAGTCACGACAATTCTGAGGTTTGGAAAAGCATGATAGATGCCATACGTATTGCCGAAAACCATACCGAAAAGCATTGTAGAATTTATATGGATTTGCCAGGACCTAAAATCCGCTCCGAAGAAATTCATGTAATCAAAAAAAACAATAAAAAGAAAGGGGAGCTTATATTGCACGTAGGCGACCGAATTAAATTGTATTCTACTGAAGCTGAGCTTAAAGAGGCCATAAAAAAAAGAGTGTCAACAAAATCGTATGTGGCTTTGGTTTCTATGAGCATTCCAAATGTAGTGGGGAATCTTAAAATTGGAAACAGTATTTGGTTTGATGATGGCAAAATAGGAGGGGTTATTGAGGAAACCTTTGATGAATATGCAAAGGTTCTGATAACAAAAGCGAGCGCTAAAGGAACAAAACTTAAGAAAGAAAAAGGAATAAACTTGCCCGACACCCAACTGCAATTGCCTTCCCTTACAAAAGAGGATATTAGCTATTTACCATTTATTACAAAACATGCCGATATAGTTGGCTATTCATTTGTTAGAACCACTCATGACGTGAAACAACTGATGGATGCCCTGCGGAAGAATAATCGCTTGGATATTGGCATGGTGCTTAAAATTGAAAACAAAGAGGCCTTTAATAATTTGCCTGATTTATTAATTACTGCCATGCAATGGTCGAATATTGGTGTGATGATAGCTCGAGGAGACTTAGCCGTTGAGCTTGGAGTTGAAAGGATTTCGGAAGTGCAGGAACAAATACTATGGGTTTGCGAAGCTGCTCATGTTCCTGTAATTTGGGCAACCCAAATACTCGAAAATCTTGCACAAACGGGTTTGGCCACCCGTGCCGAAATTACCGACGCATCCATGTCGGTTCGGGCTGAATGTGTAATGCTTAATAAAGGCCCCAATATAATGGAAACCATAAGAACGCTTTCAAATATTCTTCAACGAATGGAGGCGCATCAAAATAAAAAACAGGGCACTCTCCGACAGCTTTCTTTTGCAAACGAATTCTTTAATAAAGGTATGGAAAGGTTTGTTTAATGATAATTAATCGAATTTGAGCTATTATTTTTAAGTTTATATACTTTCAATATTTTCCTCATTTAGTTAGGAAATATTCATCAAAATCGGAAAAATAATAATGGACTTTCAAATTTTAATTTCGAACCTTACCAACCCAAC
>JAIFNJ010000221.1 GCA_020047835.1 Bacteroidota bacterium | reverse complement strand
TTTCCAATACCCGGATCGGCATCAACAAACCATTCTCCTGATGTAATTTGTTTATTGGCAATAAATTCCTCATCCAAAATGTAAAACATTCTCCCTTCGTAAGGACTCCATTGGCCTAAATCGTTTTTTACCCGGATAAATAAGTTGTTAAACCCGGCAGGTAACGAATTGGTAGCAATAGCAAGCGAAGTTTGTATGGTTGATGATGGGGACAAACTAAAAGCAGTTCCATTGCCAGTTCCGGGGTCTGAATTTATAAACCACTCACCTGAAACAATAGTTGCAGTGAGCAGTGATTGGTTTTCCAGCACATAGAACATGCGTCCCTCATAATGACTCCACTTGGCTTCATCGTTTTTAACACGCACAAATAAATTGTGAAATCCGGGCGATAACGTATTAGGTATTGTTAACGTACTGGTTAATATAGAGTCTGAAGTTACACTAAATGAAGTTCCGTTTCCCAAACCGGGGTCGGTATCAATAAACCACTCACCGGCAACAATATCGGGATATTGCAAGGCAGTTGGTTCTAATATATAAAGCATCCGGCCTTCATAAGGACTCCAAACATTCAAATCATTTTTAACCCGTATAAAAAGGTTGTGAAAACCGGCATTTAAACTGGTTGTTGGAATGGTCATTTGATGGGTAACATCGGCACTTGCGGTCACAGAAAAAGTTGTGCCACTTCCTGGTAATGGGGCTGTATCAAAAAAATACTCACCCGAAACTATATTTTGTGTGTATGCCCATGGTATAATGAACCACATAAGCAATACAAGTAGGTATTTTGTATTCATAAAAAATGGTTTAAATTATAAATCAATCATTTTAAACATCTTAAGCTGATGTTGAATACAAAATCAGTTTTGCGAACGGGCATTGAATTCTACATTCAGCGTACCATTAACAGGAATGGTAGGATTCAGAACGTTCATTTCAATCATGTGGGGAACTTGTTTCGACATAGGGAAGTAGCGAAACCGCGAATCGACAGCCTCACCATCCACCCAGGGATAACCACCCCCATAAATACCCACATCGGTTCCATCGGTTCCGTAATTTTTACCGGGCGAACTGGCTTGCAAATGCAAATTGGCAAAGGGGGCAGTTTCAGGGTTTGTGTAAGTATATGCTCTAATTTGATCAGATGTTGCGGGTGTGGTGTAAACAGGGTCTATGTTAAATAAATTACCGGAACCCGTATTGCTGCCACTTATAATTGCAGCGCTATCAACAGGGGTAAAAGCATAGAAAATGTTTTTCGAAAAGGTGCAGGCATTATTAATAAAAGTAATAGAGCCACCTGAAGCGAAATGGTAAAAAATATTGTTTGAAATAACTGCTCCCTTAACATAGAGGTATGATTGAATAACATTGTTAGATATTAAATTGTTAGCCCCTTCTGCAGATGAACAATTAAAACCCCCAACAATATTATTTGAAAAGACAGAATTGAATAATTTAAAGCCAGTTACACTACTTATAACATTTTGAAAAATTATCAAATTTGAATGAGTGGCATTACCATTAAAAGAACCTATTTTACATCTTGATACCGTTATATTTCCTATTCCTCCAGTTCCAGTAGAAGCAGAATTATTGAGGATTAGGTTGGGAATATCCATACCATAGAACTTAGAACCACTGGCAGTGGTGGTAGCCGGGAAAGGTGCATAGGTTAAAGTAATTCCTCCAATTTGAGTTTTATATTGAATTTGTTTATTTGGTAATGCGCCTTCCCCAATTAAAACAAGCGGCTTTTCCATGGTAAGGTTCCCATACGAAGTTTCAGAAGCATGAATATACAAGGTGTCATTTGAAGAACTGGCATCGTAAGCAGCCTGCAGGGTTGTATACTGCCCCGGCGAATTCACATTATTACTTACCGTTCTAACGGTTGCATTGGCGGTAAAAGCAAACATGGTTGCTCCTAAAGCTAAAAGAAGATTTGTTTTCATAATTATTTGTTTTAGATGGTTTTTTTAGCACGTTAATTTTCAATCTTTCAATTATGTTTTTGTTTCTATTTCTTAACTATTTTAAATGGCTGCTGGTTTTGCTCACTAGCCATTAAAAAATAAAAGCTTTTTATAAGATTATTTATAATACTCATCTATTTATGGTTATTTAAAAGTTATTTCATTTCCATTAAAACTGAACTATCCATGCACTAACCGTTATATATTTTACGTTTACCGCAACAAAATCCGTTTCAATTTTGTTAGCTGCTTTATTATCGTTATTAGGTTTTATGAGCAAAATAATATTCGGTTGTTTTATATTAAATAATAAAAGATATTATTATCCAAAATTAACGGGGATAATTATAAAATAAAATACCGGAAATCCGGTATTTTATAACGGGATGAAACGGCAAATTTTCAATAGTGTATTAATTAGTATAATAGTGTTTTGTATATTTATAATTATAAATCAACCCTTCACGTAACTTATATTTTATGCAAGTACCCATATTTAATAAGACATTGAAAAACATTTGGTACAACCAATCCAATGAGCTAGACTCTGTTAGCCAACAAATTGATTCCGGGTTGCAGCAAAAAATGCTTTCTGTTTTCAGTCTGGGCGATTATTACAGTTTTGTGTTCAATTTAAACAGCATGCAATTCACGCGGCAATCATGCGGGGTGGAGCGGGTGCTTGGGTATAAACCGGAAGAATTTACCTCCTCGTTTGCCATTGAACACATACACCCCGACGATAGGGCATGGGTAATGAATGCCGAAAACGCCGTTATTAAATTTTATCAAACCATTGCCCCCGAAAACTTTTTTAATTACAAAGTGCGCTACGATTACCGCATGAAAAAAAAATGTGGAAATTACGCCCGCATACTTCAGCAGGTGGTGGTGGTAAATTATAGCTTGGAAGGAGTTATACTGGATACTTTTTGTTTGCACACCGATATCAGCCACCTTAAAACGTCGAACAGCCGGAACCTTAGTTTTGTGGGCTTGAATGGAATGGAATCCATATTGAATTATCCGGTGGAAGAGCTTAGTGGATTGGTTGAAAAACGTTTCTTTTCAAAGCGGGAACGCGAAATTCTTTCCTTTTTATGGGAAGGACGCGAAACTAAAGAAATAGCTTCTCTGCTCTTTGTAAGCTGCGATACAGTGGATACTCATCGACGGAACATGTTAAAAAAAGCGGAGGTTACTAACACGATAGCACTCATACGCTATGCCTTGAGTATTGGGGAATTATAAGTTATACCGTATTAATTTTCAAAACCATGGAAATTCAAATTTTTAACAATGCCTTAAAAAACATTTGGTACTACCAACCCAATGAGTTGAAACCCGTTAGCCAACAGATTGATGCCGGGTTGCAGCAAAAAATGCTATCTGTTTTCAGCCTAGGCGATTATTACACTTATGTATTCAATATAAAAAGCATGCAATTTTCCCATCTTTCGCACACTATAAAACAAGTGTTGGGATGGGAAGCGGAGGAGTTTACTCCCCTCTTCGCCATGGAACACATGCATCCCGACGACCGCACTTGGTTTATGAATGCTGAAAATGCCGTTGTTAATTTTTATAGCCAATTGGCCCCTGAAGATTTTTTTAATTATAAAGTCCGGTACGATTACCGGTTGCAGAAAAAAAATGGGGATTACGCCCGCATTTTGCATCAAGTGGTAGTAATAAATTATAGTACCAATGGAGCCATTTTGGATACTCTTGGCTTGCATACCGATATCAGTCATCTAAAAGCGACGAACAGCCGGAACCTCAGCTTTGTTGGTTTAAATGGTAAAGAATCTTTTCTAGATTATCCGGTGGAAGACATCAGCTACAGTATTGAAAAAAATTTCTTTTCAAAGCGGGAACGCGAAATTCTTTCCTTTTTATGGGAAGGACGCGAAACCAAAGAAATAGCCAATTTGCTTTTTGTAAGTGCTGAAACCGTTGATACTCATCGACGGAACATGTTAAAAAAAGCGGAGGTTGTTAACACTATAGCACTCATACGCTATGCCTTAAGTATTGGGGAATTATAAATAGAATAATTCAATGGTAAAAACATCCGCATAGTAAAAACATTTTTCTTGCACACCAACCAAGCGTTTATATTGAAATCTACCAGATGATTGCTTTTTAATCAGCTTCTAAAAAAATGGTAATTTCAATCAATAATATATTTTACCAAAGAAAAGCAGCTATTCGGTTCAATCAGCTCAACCTAAATAAAAACATCCACCTTAATACAAAGTCGATTGAATCCTATTCCAACTTAAAACGCTTTATTTTCATATTTCTAACATACCACCAAATTTTGTACATACATCAAATTGTTGACCACATTTTATATAAGATTTAAACATCTTTATATATTTGTATGTTCATTAATTACCCAATGAATTATTTATGATGTAACAAACCTTTAAACTAAAAACGAGGAATCATGAAAAAGACAGTTTTACTACTACTTTCCATCTTTGGAATACTTACCAACACCCTTGTGGCTCAGACCAATGTTTCAGGAGCCATTACCAGCAATACGACATACACTATTGCAGGAAGTCCTTATACAGTTACGGCAACACTAACTGTTGCAAATGGTTTTACATTAACCATTGAAAGCGGAGTAACCGTAAAAGTGGCAGCCAATCAATCCATTATTGTTAATGGAACCCTCTTGGCTACTGGGGCTACTATCACGTCAGCAGCTGTAAGTCCGGTTGTGGGTGATTGGAGCTTCTTGCAAGTTGGTGACAATACCAATACTGGTTCAGCTTCGTTAATCAATTGTCAGGTATTGTATGCAGACTACCTTTATTTATTTAAAGGTTCAGCAACCCTTACCAATACCAATTTGCAAAATTTTTATTATTATGGCATTTACTCGCGTGGAACGGCATCTCTCACAATGACCGGAGGAAGCATTACCACCACAAGTACCTATGCGGCATCAAACGGAAAAGGCATTTACGCCACTGAAAATTCCGTGGTTAGTGCTTCCAATGTCAGTATAAATTCTTTTCATGAAGGTGT
>JAIFNJ010000003.1 GCA_020047835.1 Bacteroidota bacterium | reverse complement strand
CCATTTTTATAGGAAACCAATCCATTTCCTTGGGTAGTGAACCAAATATTACCCAATAAATCTTCTCCTATTCGGCCGATGCTATTATTTTCAAGTCCAGGAATATTTTTTTTGTTAAAAATAGTAAACCGGTTTCCGTCGAACCGAAATATGCCGCCATAGCTGGTAAGCCATAAATATCCATCTGAGGACTGGTAAACATGTAATAATGAATTGGTGGGTAACCCATTTTCAGTGGTCCAGCGGTCGTAATTGAATTGAGATAGGTTTTTTTTATTGTCCAGTACATAAGGCTTTAATTGAGCCTCTGATTTATACCCGGTTGTTATTAAAAGAATCAGAAAAATAAAAGTATAACGCATACTGAAAGGTGCAATAAGTTTTATGCAATATAAGGTATTTATTGCAAAAGAAAAAGAGTATTGTCATTGTGACATTGTAAAAAAAAACCGGGATATCCCGGCGTTTTTTTTACATTGAAAATTCTTTAACTTTTTCCATTCCAAGTTTAATGGCATCAATATTCATTGGTATTAATTTGTGATGCCTTTCAGGCAATGATTTACGTAGCCCTTTCTCAACATTTTCGGTCTTAACTACGGGTTTTAATTTTAAATAAGCTCCCAATACAATCATGTTGAATGTTTTAGGATTTCCCATTCGGGTGGCCTCTTCAACACCTTCAATGGCGTAAATTTTAATATCGGTTCGTTTTGGGGGATGAGTAATGCCATTTGGGTCGAACAACAAAATACCTCCTGGTTTTACCGTTTTTTCAAACTTATCCATCGATTGTTGATTGAGGATGATGGCGGTATCGTATTCGTGCACAATAGGAGAACTGATGCGCTCATCGCTTACTATAACAGTAACATTGGCCGTTCCACCGCGCATTTCCGGTCCATACGAAGGCATCCAGGTTACTTCTTGATTTTGCATTACACCTGAATAGGCCAATATTTTCCCCATGGAGAGCACTCCTTGTCCTCCAAAACCGGCAATTATAATTTCTTCAGTCATATTAGTTGGCTTTAGGTGTTATTCAATATATTTTTTATAGTCTTCTTCGTTCGCTTTTTCAGAATCCTTTAAATCGCCCAGAGGATAAAATTTAAACATGTGTTCTTCCATCCATCGGTTCGAATCCACCGGCGATAGTTTCCATCCTGAGGAGCATGTAGATACTATTTCGATGAATGAAGTGCCTATCTTTTTAGCCTGATTTTCGAATCCTTTTTTAATGGCTTTTTTTGCTTTGCGCACTGCTGCAGGAGTTTGTACACTCTGACGGGTAACATAAGCTACCCCGGGTAATAGGGCTATTAATTCGGTTATTTTTAAAGGATACCCATGCAAGGCAACTTCCCGGCCATAAGGACTGGTAGCAGTAGCCATACCCAATAAAGTAGTGGGTGCCATTTGACCACCTGTCATTCCATAAATAGCATTGTTAACAAAAATTACCGTAATGTTTTCACCCCGGTTACAGGCGTGCAATATTTCTGCTGCACCAATCGAGGCCAAGTCACCATCACCCTGATAGGTAAATACATAATGGTCGGGCATTAGTCGTTTGGTTGCCGTAGCCAATGCGGGAGCTCTTCCGTGTGCGGCTTGTTGCCAGTCAATATCTAAGTAATTGTAGGCTAAAACTGAGCAGCCTACTGGTGAAACACCAATAGTTTTGTCCTGAATACCTAATTCCTCAATAACCTCGGCTACTATTTTGTGGGTAACGCCATGACTGCACCCTGGGCAGTAATGCATGATGTTGTCGGTAAGGATTTTGGTTTTTCCGTAAACCAGATTTTCCTTTTTTATAATGTCTTTTATTTCAATAGTTGCCATAATTATTTTCCTCCTTTGATAAATTTTTCCATAGCTTCCAACACTTCGCCAGGAGATGGAATAACGCCACCATACCTTCCAAAATGGCTAACCGGGATTTTACCGTTTACTGCCAAGCGTACATCATATACCATTTGTCCGGCACTCATTTCTACGGCGAGCATTCCTTTAACTTTAGTAGCCAGTTCAGCAATGCGGACAGTGGGGTAGGGCCATACGGTAATTGGGCGTAATAAACCAACTTTAATGCCTTTTGCCCTGGCCAGTTCTACTGATTTTTGGCAGATACGTGCCGATGAGCCATAGGCAACAAATAAATATTCGGCATCTTTAGTTTGGAACTCCTCAAATCGGACTTCGTTCACTTCTATTTCACGATATTTTGCTTGGAGGTGGTGATTGTGTATTTCTTGCTTTTCTGACTCTAAATTCAACGAGGTTACAACGTGCCGTTCCCTATTCTTGGTTTTACCGGTTGTTGCCCAAGTGCCGCTTATTTTCTGAATTTCGGCATCAGTCCAACGGGGTTTATGGTCGGCTACTATCACTTTTTCCATCATTTGTCCAATTACTCCATCGGTTAATATTAATGAAGGAATACGGTATTTGAATGCCAAATCGAAACCCAATCCAACAAAATCATTCATTTCCTGAACTGAGGCAGGAGCAAGGGCTATAACCTGATAATCACCATGTCCACCTCCTTTGGTTGTTTGAAAATAGTCGGCTTGTGAGGGTTGAATAGTTCCTAAGCCCGGTCCGCCGCGCACTACATTTACAATAAGGCAGGGTAATTCAGCTCCAGCCAAATATGAAATACCTTCGAGCATTAAGCTGATGCCGGGGCTGGAAGAAGATGTCATAACTTTTTTGCCGCATGAGGCTCCACCATAAAGCATATTAATAGAAGCCACTTCGCTTTCAGCTTGTAAAACAACCATTCCGGTAGTTTCCCAAGGTTTTTCAAGCATAAGGGTTTCCATAATCTCCGACTGAGGGGTAATTGGGTATCCAAAATATCCATCGCAACCGCAGCGGATGGCTGCTTCAGCAATTACCTCGTTCCCTTTCATTAATTTTAATTCACCCATTATTACTATATTTTAAATATCGTAAAATTAAATATTGATCTTATACACCGTAATAACACTATCAGGACAAACCAAGGCGCAATTGGCGCATCCAATACAAGCTTCAGGGTTTTCCATGTGAGCATAGTTGTAGCCTTTTCCGTTTACTTGTTTGGCTAATTCAATTACATGGGTAGGACAGGCGGTGATGCATACACCGCATCCCTTGCAAAGTTCCTTATCAACATCAATAGCACCTCTAACTTTTGCCATAGTTGTAATTTTATAAAATAGTTGAAAACTTTCTTTTAGTCATTAATTCACAGATTATTAAATTGTTAATCCGGTTGACAGATTATCCTTTATACTTATTGAAGTAGAATTTCTTTTTCTTGAAGTAATTCTTTTAAAATCTGCTAATCTGTGACAATTATATTTTTAATGAATGCTTACTAATTATAATAAATTTAAAAAATTATTCTTTACCAGTATTAAAATCTTGATTGAATTGTTTAACTCTTTTTTCAAGGTCTGGAAATTGAGTCCGCTTTACTTGGCTTACACAAGCTCTCAATCCTTCGGTCCGATCGCTTCCGCAGGTTATTAGGCCAATGGCGCTAATTCCATAATAGAGCAAGTTTTTAATTAGTTCGCCACTTTGCATTCCCGGATATGAAATGGTGAAATAAAAACCATCGGCCAATTCTTGGTCAATATCTTTATCATACACCAGATTAAATCCATTTTCGATAAAAATACGTTTCATAATAGCCGCTTTTTCGCCGTATTCTCTTACCGATTCCACGAAATTGAATTTTCCTTCATTAGCAGCTTTAAACATGGCTGCTAATCCAAATTGGGCCGAATGGCAAACTCCACTGCTGAAAGAATAAATTAACCGTTGAATAAGCACGTATCCTAGGCTGGCTATTCCAAAACGCTCCAATAAATTGGGGTATTCGCGACAATATAGGGTGTTCGATATACACAACATACCAATACGCTGTCCGGCATTGCTGAATGCCTTTGAACTGGAAATTAATAGTATATAATTGTTGGTATAGTTTGCTACAGTAGGTTGGTAAGGAGGTTCTCCTGGTTTTGAAAGATCATTACGGAAATCCATGGCAAAATAGGCCAAGTCTTCCAAAACAATGAGGTCGTATTTATTAGCAATATCTCCAATAATTTTCAATTCTTCTTCAGTAAAACATATCCACGAAGGATTGTTTGGATTGGAATAGATGATTGAATTGATATTCCCTTTACTTACAAATTCTTCCAATTTGGCTCTTAGCTTGGCACCTCTGTAATTATATACATCAAAGTGGGCGTATTTGTGCCCCATAACTTTGAACTGTGTTTTTTGAACCGAAAATCCCGGATCAATAAACAAGGCCGTATCTTTTTTTGGATCGAGATTGCTTACCAGCATAAAGGTAGCATAACCTCCCTGCATTGAACCAACAGTGGGAACACATCCCACCGGACTGACATCAATATTCATAAAATTCTTTACAAATTTTGATGTTTCTTCTTTAATGGAAGGAATTCCATCGAGCATTGGGTAAATGGCAGCTACTCCGTTGGTAAGGGCTTCAATTTCTGCCAAAGTTCCTACATCGGGCGGTTTAATACCGGGCACACCCATTTCCATACGAATATATTTCTCCCCGGTTTCTTCTTCCAGCATGTTTACCAAACGAACAATTTCCCGAATGGTAGCAAGACCTAAATCAGGAATGTTTGATTGATTAATCGCTTTTGAAACCTTTTGGTAATCGATAGGAGTTTTATTCATAAGAGGTGTTTTTCTTTTGTAATAATTTGCTGCAATTATAAGGAAATTCGCACGAAGGAAACAGGGGCATTGGTATATTTAATAACAGCATTTTTAATAAGTAAAATCATGAGTTTGCTTACAATTTGTAAGTTGCCCGAATATTGCAGTTTATGGGCATATAAGGAAATAAAAAAGCTCCCGGAGGAGCTTTCTATTTTAGTTTTTAATAATTTGATATATTTCCTGTTCTGTATCGTAAAATACCGTTAACAGATACATACCTTTTGACCAGTCTGAAATATCCAATTCTGTTATTGGTGCTGCGTTCTGCATTTCATAGATT
>JAIFNJ010000155.1 GCA_020047835.1 Bacteroidota bacterium | reverse complement strand
TCTCAATTACCTTAATAAAACGTGGATCAAGAAGCGATATGTATCGTTTAGCAAATTCCTCCATTTCTCTTTTTTCCATGGGAGCAAATGCATATATTTCCTTAAAAGTATCGTTAAGTAAATTTAGAATAGGGATTACAAATGGCTTTAATTCTTTTTGATGCTTGAATTCAATGGTATGTATATTATTGCTCACCAAGCGCCGCTGGTAAATTTTTTCGTAAAGTTCAGGTATTACTTTGGGAATATCAATTTTGTAGGTTAACAAGTCAACTTTTTTTGAAAAGCCCAAGTTCTCTAACAATTCAACTTGGTATCGTAAATTGCAGTTGGTAGCAATTACCAGCGATTGATCGAACCCTTCAACCATCATTCCTTGCGGATCTTTGTCGGAAAAGCTAAGTGGGCCAACCAGATTTTTCATGCCTTTTGAAACAGCCCATTCTTCCACATAATTGATGAGTTCATTAGCAATATTCTGATTATTATAAGTTTCCATAAATGAAAAACGGGCATCTTCTTCATTGTGTGCATTGTTATATTTATGATTGATTAAGCCCATTATTCGGCCTACCACCTTTTTATTTCCATAAGCCAGAAGCCTTATGGAATCACAGTAATCAAACGATCGGTTTTTTTTCGGATCGAAAAACTGCCATTCATCCATGTAAATAGGAGGCACCCAATTGGAATGATTTTTATGTATTTTAGCTGGAAGATGAATAAAAGCCTTTAATTGTTTGCGTGTTTTGACTTCAATTATTTCTATTTTCATAACAGCATTTTAATTTTAGAATAAAAAATCAAAGATAATTTATAAACCATTGGTGCTGCTATAATAGCACCAAAAATATCAACTACGTAATGAGCTCTTATATAAACCGTAGATAAAATCAAAAGTAGGGCAACTGGAATTAAAAACAGGAATATTTTTCTGGATTCAAGAAAAACCATATACACCATTATTAAGCACAGGGCAACATGTGAACTCGGAAAAGCTGCTGTTGGTGCTTCACCTACCTGCTGAATGGTTCTTATCAAAAATCCGAATAAGTAACCAGGAGGCAACGCATCCATATTAGTAAAGTAAAATTGGGGCCCGGCAACAGGTATAATATCGAAGAACAAGTAAAAAAATAAAAAGGATTGAATGATTACGAATACCATTTTTTTAGCCGATTCAGCACCATTTCTAATGTACCAAACAATAGGTAACCCAATAAGCATTAGGTAATAAGCAAAATATCCGAGATACATTGCTTCCGCAAAAATATTAGTTGGTATTGCCTTTGAAAATTCCAGCGATGGCTGTATTCCAAATATTGATTCTTCAATTGCTGCAAACAATGGATCAAGGTCTTGCTTGAAAAGCCAGTTATTTAAAAAATTGGTTTCAGAATACAAAAAACCTAACAAAGCCAACGGATATAATACCCTAAATGGTTGAATATATGGCTTTAACGGGAGTAAGTTATTATGAATACAAGCGATGCCAACTATTAAAAAAATAAAAAATAGGTGAACCACTACTGTAATATAACCTCCATTCAATGAATTAGCAAGTACAATAGCAGGTATTAATGTAACTAACAAATAAATTAAAAGCGAAAATTCAACCGGATAAATTTGTTTTTTAAGACAGTTTATAAAACTTTTAATCATGGTATTATTTTTAAAATGCCAGCCTTTTAATTAAACTCACTCAAAAATTAAGAAATAAAAAAGGCCATTTTATAAAAACAGCCTTTATTTGAAATAACAAAATTATAATCAGTCGTCGGAATTCTGATACCGTTTTTTACCTTTTTCAACAAACAGAAGTTCGTCCTCATCCAAATCGTCACCGGCAAATTTGAGACGGATAGCCATCCAGTTATCATCAATTGGAACTTGGGTAACCCCCTCTAAATCGTAAGAATCAATCAATTCAAACAATGCATCTTTATCAAGGTCAGTTTCATACTCGGGTGATGTTTCTTTTGGAAAACAAAACCAAAAATAACCTCCGGTTTCCATTGCACTCAGAGCATCCGGAACCAACTCTTCTGCTTCTTCGGTGTCTTGAGCAAACACTTGTACATAATTGTAATAATCCTCAATTTCCTGGTGAATTTCAACGTTTAAATTAGCTACTAATTCTAAAAAATCATCAGGGGCATTCATAATCAAGACAGGGTTTTTACTGTCAATATGAAGCTTTTTAAGTACTGGGTTCATTTAAATTTAAAAATTAAAATTATGTTAAAAAAAAGATTAAAAAGGTGTATAAATTTCACAATTCAGAATCAAAATAAAGGCTAAAAATAATGCATTAATTTTTTATTCTGCAACAAAATCTGCAACAGAATTTATTTTTGTCATTGGTAACCATTTATTAGTCAACTTTGTTTATGGTTGCAACGCTTGATTTAAAAAGGTATCCACTTGTAAAGAGTAAGATTTATTATATAGTACCAACCGATAAGTTATCAACCGGTATTGTTTTTCTTCAGATTTTGAAGTGCTACTTGTTTCCGAAACCGGAAATTGCCGGTACAGTTTATTCTGCTCAATAAAAATTGAATCATGGCCTTGATAACCTTCTAGATACACTAATTTTTCTTTGAAAGATCGATCATTTTCCGGATTGAAAATGGTCTTGTATGACTTACCATCCATTGAAGCAATGCCTATTACAGATGCTTTAGCTCCTGAGCCAACCGATCGGGTTATCAGGTATAATTCTTCATATCCGTTTTCATCTAAATCGGTTACCCAAAAAGTTTCCAATGGGGCAACTTTGCTAAAAGTCAAAATTTGAGTTGAATTGGAGAATCCGGTTCCTGAAACATAAATATCCGACATGCTTTGCCCATATTTTATTTCTTTAATAATGAATGCCTGGTTAAAGTTGATAGTAACTTTTGTTGCTTTTATCTCATTATAATCGGCTTTTACCTGATTGGAAGTTTTTTTCTCTAATTTTTGGCAAGCCAAAATAGTACTTATTAATCCAATGGTTATTATAGTTCTGTAAGCAAATGAGTAATTGATAAAGGATATTTTCATGCCTAAATGTACAACGCAATGCTGTAATTTCAAATAGCCATAAATAAATATTCGAATCAATTGTATATTTTTCTATTGTGATTAGTTTTTAAAAGGCTTGCCACATGTTTGATTCACACATCCTAATTTAATAGAGCCTTTTTGTAATAGATTATTTATGTTTTATAAATATCTTTGAGGCTTTGTTTAAAAAGACATCATCAAATATTAGCATAACACAATTTCAATCAAATGATTTATCGGTGTGTATTGAAATAGTTTACCATTAAAATCTATCATCCATGAAATTCGAAGATTATTATATTTCGCAGGAATTAAAGAAGAATTTAGCAAAACTGGGTTTTGTAAAACCTACCGACATCCAGTTTAAATCAATTCCACCCATTTTGAAAGGCGAAGATGTATTGGCCATTGCCCAAACAGGCACAGGTAAAACAGCTGCTTTTGCTATTCCGGTAATTGATATGATACACCGGGGCAAAATGAAACAACGCAACGACGGCATTAAATGCCTAGTAATGGTTCCAACCCGGGAGTTGGCGCAACAAATAACCGAGGTATTTGAGAAATTGAGCCGTCATACCAAAGTGAAAGCTTATGGAATTTATGGAGGTGTTGGCCAAGATGAACAGATTGACCGTTTAGAGGATGGTTTTGATATACTGATTTCAACCCCCGGGCGTATGTTCGACCTTATTAGTCAAGGGCATTTATTGGTGGATAGGATTGAAATATTGATTCTGGATGAGGCTGATCACATGCTTGATTTGGGTTTTATTAAAGACATACAGGATATCAAGAGGAAACTGAATCGGAAACACCAAACCTTGTTTTTTTCGGCAACCATTAACGATGTAATTAAGAAATTGGCCTATTCATTGGTAGAAAACCCCATCCGCATTCAGGTTTCTCCAAAAGATCCCGTTTCCAAAAACATTGAACATTCGGTAGTTTTTATTGAAATGGACGATAAGCGGTTCTTTTTAGAACGGATGATAAAGGAGAATTCAGCCAGCAAAATCATGATTTTTGTGAGGACTAAAGTGCGCGCCGAAAGAGTAAAAATGGCTATGGAGCGGGTTGGTATTGAAACCATTACCATCCATGGTGATAAAGACCAACAAGATCGGTTTGGTGTGATGAAGCGGTTTAAAAACGGGGAAGTAAAAGTGCTGATTGCCACTGATGTTAGCTCACGTGGCATTGATATTCCAAATGTTGACTTTGTAGTGAATTACGATTTACCCGATGTATCGGAGAATTATGTACACCGTGTTGGCCGCACCGGACGGGGAATGGCAAAGGGATTGGCTATTTCGTTTTGCAGTAAAGAAGAAAAACCCATTCTGGATGAAATACAAGGTTTTTTAGGAAGCAACATTGCCGTGCTGGAGATGAGTAAAACAGAGTACAAAGACATTCTGGAAGTAATGAAAGAAAGCGATAACGATACTGATTGGCAATCATTGATCCGCGACAATGAAGATTTTGAAGCAAAACGTAAAAAAGCGGGTGCTAAGAAGAAGAAATAGATCGAAGTCAGAAGGCTGAAGAGGGTAGAATTTGAAAGTAATAAGATTGAATAATTAAAAATGTAAAACGAAGTAAAAAGATGCGAACAGCAATTTTTGTGATTTCTATTTTTAGTTATCTTGGGTTAAGCGCTCAAACCAATAAGAACTTTTTGTTGAGAACCAACTTGGGATACAATTTTAGTCATGTGGATGCAGCTGATGCAGGATATTATGATTTTGGAAATTCTGTATATGGAGAAAAGATTAATGATTTTGCTTATAATATTAGTGCTGGTAAAAAGTTTCAAACTAATTTTTATTATGGAGTAGGATTATTGTATAATATTACCAAACAAGAAATCAACCCTGACTCTGATATTCCAATGAATATCACATCAACTGCATTTACCATAAATTATAATAATTCAGTTTATATGGATAATACGATTAGTCCATTTATATTTATTCAGTATTTCAATAATAT
>JAIFNJ010000010.1 GCA_020047835.1 Bacteroidota bacterium | reverse complement strand
AATTATTTTGATGAATATTCACTTCAAGTCTATCAAGTGTTTCATTATTAATTGAAGTTCCGTTCAATGAAACTGCTTTGGATGCTGGAGCACTATTGCCGAAGGATTGGCTTGAAGCACTTACTGAAATAGTTCCGGAGGTAAAATTATCATCAAACAACACTTGAATGGAATTGGTTTTACTAGTTCCACTGGCATTTGCAGGCAATTCCCAAATATAAGAGTCAGCATTATAAATTTGAGCAACTGAGTATTCGTAGGGTAAATTGGATGATACCATTGAGTCGCCTAAAATGAATTCCGGTTGCCTTGGAACACTGTAATAATCAATGTCATTCATGGTGACACCTGCATTCAAGGGAACTAATTTAAAGGCAACGGTTCCATCAATAGTTACCGTAACAACCAGATAGTTTTCATCCGTCACTTCTCCCATTCCGGAAGCCAGCAAGGTAATGTGTCCCCAATTATCGTAAAAAGCGGATATAGCATCGGTATTGCCTCCTACATCGCCGGCAAAGAGGTAAAACCTTTTGTCAGGATATTGTTCCAGTAAAGGATTGACATCAGACCAATAATTGGAATACGTTTTAATTTGATCATACCGGGAACGGCTGTTTGCCATAACCCCTTTGTATTTTTCGAGGCTATTCCAAAGCAGCTCGTGAAAAAAAATAAAAACCGCATTAATGGAATCATCCGCATTGTTTAAGCAATCTTTTAAAAAGACCATTTGATTGGGAGAAATGGATCTATCTATTTCGGTACTATTCAAAATTATAAACCGCTCGTGCCGGTAATCAAAAGAATAGTAAGTATTTCCAAATTTTTCTTCGAAAACAGTTGTGCCGATTGAGTTGTCATCATGGTTGCCCATTACATAGTAATAGGGTAATGCGTATTGAGCAAGTTCCAACTCCACTTGTTCCCAGCTTTCAATGGTGCTATTATTTACTATATCTCCAGTCAGCACAAAAAAGTGGACTGAACTATCAAATCCGACATTTAGTGAGGTCAAGAAATTTGGATGAAGCCCTATATTGCTTCCCGTGTGCGAGCCATAAGTATGCCCTGCAACAATAAAAGAATAGGAACTATTTGTTTGTGCCTGCAAATTGAAAGTTGAAGGGCATATAAATATAAAAAAAATGATAATTATTTGAATTTCAATTATAAAGCAATATTTTTTTATTCTTCTAACAATCATTTGTTTCATTTTAAAAATGGTCAAAGAATAGAAGTTGTTAACTCAAAGGTTTTAATAAGATTCAAAACTGCAAACTACTTTTGTAACTATTTTAAGGCATCAAGTAGTCTTTGTTGAATGGGTCAATCAATAACCCGCCTTACCACATCTATAACCGTTCCGTCAACCCATTTTATTGCAGCTACAATTTCATCCGATAGGTTTGGTTTCGTTGAAGGTCCACAAATTCTATCACCTTCTTCTTTCAATTGCTGAATAGTTTTGATAGGTAATTTGGTACCTTTCATACGTTCTAATAGGTCAGTCCTCAAAGGGTTTATGGCAATTCCTCTTTCAGTAACAATAATGTCGATGAGTTCTCCTGGACCACAAATGGTAGTCACTTCATCTTTTATAACTGGAATCCGGTCGCGGAATAAAGGAATAGGCAGTATCACATTTTTTGAGAACAAGCAGTTTTGCCAACCACCTATTCCGTGCAGCAAATACCCATCGGAATGAGTAACTACATTAGCATTATAATTCAAATCAACTTCGGTTGCTCCTAAAATTGCAACATCCACCATGCTGGCGAAATTACCTTTTCCATGATAATTATAACTGGTAAAAGGACTCGTATCCACATGATTTGGGTTTTCGCGCATGGAACGAACACCATCCAAATCAAAGGTCTGTCCATCCAGAATGTATTCAATTAAACCTTCTTCTAAAGCATTTACTAAATATTTATTGCTGCCACCTCTGGCAAAGCGTGCTTTAATTCCTTTTTTGCGCATGATATCGGCAAAAAAGTTACCAATGGAAAGAGCCGTTCCACCGGCACCGGCCTGAAATGAAAACCCTTCCTGAATCAGTCCGGCCTCTTCACAAAAGCGGGCAGTTAACTCAGCTATTAGTAATCTATCAGGACTTTTTGTTACTTCCGTAGTACCCGAAACAATTTTTTCAGGAATACCTATTTTATCAACTTTAACCGTATAATCAACATTGTTTCCCTGTATTTGCCATGGATAGCAAGGGAAAGGCACTAAATTATCGGTTACTACAATTACTTTATCGGCATATTGTGAGTCGGCTAAGGCAAACCCAATCAATCCGCTAGCCGATGGTCCATTTAGTCCATTAGCATTACCAAATGCATCAGCACAGGAAGCGCTAATAATGGCAATATCAATTTTTACTTCTCCATCCTGAACCGCTTGATATCTGCCGCCATGTGATCTCAGAACTGCTGTTTTTTTCATTTTTCCTTGCGAACAGAATTTTCCCAGTTGGCCGTTCATACTGCCTTCAATATGGCTTATAGTTCCATCTTCAAGGTATTTAATCAAGTATTCGTGGCATGGAAATGATGCAGAAGGGAACCATCGCAGATTTTTAACACCCATTTCTTTGGCAATATCAAAAATTAGATTTGAAATTAAATCTCCATTTCTGAGATGATGGTGGGTCGAAATGGTCATCCCATCTTTTAATCCAGCTTTTTCAAGGGCATTTTTTAATGTGGGAACCAATTTATTTCCATCGCTGGGATAATCGATGCAAGTTGAAATTTTAGGAGCATATTTTTGGCCTGTTGGGCGGTATTTTCCAATTCCTTGATAGGGGATGGCCGGTTCTCCATTTATTTCCGTTGGAACCATTCTTCCAACCATGTTTTTCACAAGTTGAGCGGGCATAGTATTATTTTTATTGGTTTACAACAATTCCATCGATTCAATAGTAACCTAGCAAAGATAAAAACTATACTAAGTTTTGATGGCTGAATAACTGCCTTACATATATATTTTTAAACACATTGAATAACCAAGCATAAAATAGTTGAACAAATATTATCAGGTTCTTTTTTTTTTATTTAATTTGGTGTTTTACTTTTGATATAGACCAAACGTATATTTTTATGTTGAACACAGAACTTTTTCCGGCGCAAATTATTTACTTACAGGCACCAAAGAAAGTACATGTACATGATGTGATTGCGGCTATTTTACAAGATTTAACTCTTCGAAGGATTTTGAGGGTGGTTAAAATAAATAGCTTCCCAAACGATCGGTCAAAAAAGACTCAAAAATATTTTATGTTCACAAAAGGCGAGTCTTTTGAAGGGTATGAGCCTAAATCTTTTGAAAAATCAGTATTAGCACCCTTTAAAGAAGTGGAGCAAGTGCAGGCGAAACTTTTGACCAATTTTGTTTTGAAAAGATATAGTATGCCCAGCGGTTTTCTTAAAGTTCAAATGTACAATACTTTGAATAAAGAGGGTTATATTGGTAGCATCCCGGTTTTAAAATCGTTTGGTTACCTTAGTTTAACGACAAAGGGAAAAGAAGAAGTTGCAAAAGCCAATGAATTTATAATACAGCAAGAAGAAAAGTTGAAAGGTTTAATAGATGGAGATAAGGGACAATTCTATCAGGCTATTAATGAAACTGGAACTTATGTGTTTTATTTTGCGGAATCAAACCCTGACTTATATAAAAACATTGTTTCCATGGTTAAACGGATAAATAAAACTAAGCCTTTGGGACCTGAAAAGGACTTGACAAATTTTATGGAAGCTATGAATATTGATATTAGCTTTTTACACGAATAAAAAAAAAGCAGGATAAAATTCCTGCTTTTTTTTTGTGTTTTAGTTTTTATCCAATGCTTTTAGATTCACTGAATTAATAATATTTTTTGCTTCCGCAGTATAAAGAAAATCAATCCGTTCTTTATAATGGTCTGCAATTTTACCACGCACCATTTTCATCGTACTGTTTATAAATTTATTTTGTTCGCTAAAAGGTTCTCCTAAAACTCCAATCGCGGCAGGTAGCCATCGTTCAGGGAATTCCCCTTCAAATTTCCCCCCTTTTTTAAAATGGTTTATTTCTTGTTGAAGCAGTTTTAAGGCCTCTTCTTTTCCTTGTGGAGTGGTAATATCAGCTCCTTTTTCGGAAATTGCTTTTTTCAACGCATCGTTGTTGGGCACTACCAGGCCAATGGTGTATGGATTTTGGTTATTATGAAGCATTACTTGTTCAATAAATGGTGATTTTGAAACCAACATCTCTTCAATGGATTCTGGCGAATATTTTTCGCCATCGTTACTAATCAGCAAGCTTTTAAACCTACCTGAAACATATAAAAAACCGTCATTGTCCATATATCCCAAATCACCGGTATGCAACCATTCGCCTTTTATGGTTTCATGGGTGGCTTTTTCGTTCCGCCAGTAACCTTTCATTACATTTTCACCGGAAACAACAATTTCGCCCTTTTCACCCAAGGGAAGTTCAATGCCGTTTTCATCACAAATTTTTAGGTCAAGTGGTTTAACTAAATATCCACTGGAACCCAATTTGTGTTTTACCAACGAATTAGCTGATATAATTGGTGTAGCTTCCGATAAGCCATATCCCTGCAACATGGGAATACCAATGGCGTAATAAAAACGCTGCAATTCAATATCGAGTAAGGCTCCGCCGCCAACAAAAAATTTCATATCCCCACCAAAAACTTCCCTTACTTTGCTAAACAGAATTTTATCGAAAAGCTTAACTAAAGGACCACGTAAGGCATTCAATCCTTTTCCTTTATTGTGGCCTTCTTTATTGTATTTGTAGGCCATGTTTAAGGCAAAATTGAAGAGACTTTCTGTAAATTTCCCTTTTTCTGCAATCCCTTTTTCAATGTTTTTTTTGAAGTTTTTTGCTAATGCAGGAACGCTCAATAAAACATCGGGCTTAATTTCTTTGATATTGAGAGGAATATTTTTCAATGTTTGCATAGGGGTATCGCCCATTTGTATAAATGCCATGCTGGCTCCATTGGCTATGAAACTATATATACCGGCCACATGTGCAAAACAATG
>JAIFNJ010000188.1 GCA_020047835.1 Bacteroidota bacterium | reverse complement strand
AGGTTTTTACGATAGGCTGCTTAGTGGCAATCATTCAAAAAAAATAGGAATCTGTTTCGATTTTCAATTGTTTGAAACCATTCCAACGGAAGTTCATGATATTGCTATGGATAGAGTTCTTGTTAGTTAGCCTGATTGTAATTTACTTATAGAGAAGTAGATCAAAAAAAATGCTGCCAATTTAAAAAAGGCAGCATTTTTTTTGTTTTTATTTTAATGTCGGATTCATTCCCGGCATTTTTTTAGCTTGAATTCCGGTTTGAACGGAATGTTTTTGTGTGGTAATTTTTTTACTGTTAATTTGGTTATTTGCCCCATCAGTATTGGTGGATGGTTTTTTGCCGGCAACTTTCTGTGAACTTAAATCCATTTTCCAAATGGAAATCCATTCGGTTGTTATTTTGGAATCAGCACCCAATATGAATCCAAATTTTTCGCCATAATTGCCTTCAAAAGGAATTGAATTTTTATAAACTTCATTTATAAAATAGTAAAGGGTGTTTTTGTACTTCCGGATAGTTAATTTATTGTAATCACCGGCAATTCCTCCAGTTCCAAGAAATTCTTCATCCCAGGGATTGTTATTTTTATTCCCAAAGGTATAATAGGCTGAGTTTTCAAATGGAGTAAGTAAGAAAAAATAAAAATCAAAGGTAATTTCACTTAATAAACTAAAAATACCCGATCCTTGATTTAAGTTGTCGTAATCTATTTTATAATAAATCTCATAATCGTAGTTTTCATTTTCAGCGGGCATTCCGATGGAATTAGTCCAGAAAAACCAGGTATTAACGGTGTCATAGCTAGTCATGGAATAAACTCCGTTTGAAATGGAAAGGGTGTAATCAACAGTAGTTTCTTCCGGCCAATCGCCATCTGTTGTAAATTCATTGACATAATGGTTGATCCAATCAATGGGTAAATCGTAACTAGTAGGGTTTTCAATGATAATTTCTGAAGCTGCAACGGTTATTGTAATCTCCATTTGATCGCTTTTGCTTTCATTTTGGGCAGTTAAGGTTACTTTATAATCGTTTGCTTCAGTAAAAATATGTTCCGGATTTGCGGTAATGGATGAAGTTCCGTCGCCAAAGTTCCATTCATACAGGTCAGCATTTTCGGAACAATTGGTAAAAGTCACTATATCGCCAGCTTTTATTTCAATACTGGGTTCATAAGTAAAGCAAGCAATTGGTTCCGGAGTGTCGCACCCTTGGTAAATAAATACAGATAGAACAGCAAAGAGAATGCTAATTTTTGTGTTTAGTTTTTTCACGTGGTTTAATTTTGAAGTTATTACTTAGGAAAGTGCTAATTTAATTAAAAAAACGGGTACTTGAAATATGCAGATCTATTTTGCATTTTATTTCAGCAATAGGTCTCAGTTGTTTTGAAATATGATTGTTATGGTAAAAAAAATGAGCATAAAAAAGGCTGCCATTATATGCTGGCAGCCTTAATTCTAATTACCATTTTATCGAAGGTTCCATTGTAGGTGATTTTTTAACTTGATTTTGTGTCGCTTGGGTGCGTTTAGCGGGTTTAATCGCCGTGAGATTTTTTCCATGCATTAAGTCATTTGCATTAACAAAAACCTTGCTTTTTTTGCTGGTATCAACATTCCAAATTGAAAACCAATCAATAATCATTTTTGAATCGCCTCCTACAATAAAGCCAAATTTTTCACCATAATTGCCTTCAAAAGGAACAGAACCTATATGGTCCTCATTTAAGAAGAAATATACCGTAGTTCCGTATTTCCGTATGGTAAGTTTATTGTAGTTGTTTACATTACCGCCTGTATAAGTATACCCATCAGCCCATGGATTGTTGTTTTTATTTCCCCAAGTAGACTGGTTCATAGAGCCATTGGATGCCATTTTGAAGAAATAGTCATCAAAAGAAGTGGTGTTCAAACAACTGAAGATACCATCTCCATTGTAATTATTGTCGTATTGAATTTTATAGGAAACTTCAACATCATAGTTTTCATTAATTGGAGGAACGGCAGCAACATTAATCCAGAAATACCAACTATTTGTGGTAATATAATTTGTCAGATTATATACCCCACCGGAAATACTTGCATTGTATTCTGATGTGGATCCTTCATACCAATCGCCTGAAGCGTCAAATTCATTAATGTAGTGGTTAGTCCAGTTTACAGGCATATCGTACACTGTTGGATCAATTGCTACAGTAGTTATCACAATAGTCTGAATATCGGTGTCAACTTCAGATCCATTTCTTGCAGTAAGCTTAACATTGTAGGTTCCTGCGTATAAATAATAGATTGAAAGATCTGGAGTGGTATAATCGGTGGTTCCATCCCCATCGGCATCCCATTCATAACTGGTAGCACCAACCGAACAATTGGTAAATGTAACTGTTTCACCAACATTGGCAGTGGTTGTTGACATATTAAAACAAGCTGTAACCGATGGTGCGATGATGGTAATGGTGTTAACTACTTCTTTGGAATCGGAACCTTTTATAGCCGTAAGCTTTACATTATAGGTTCCTGCTGTACTATAATAAACATACAAATCTTTATCGGTGAAATTAGTGATGCCATCACCATCAGTATCCCATTCATAACTGTCGGCGTTTTCACTGCAATTGGCAAAAGTTATGGCTTCGCCAACTTCCGCTGTAGTAACTTCCTGAACCATTTCAGAATTAAAGGTTTTTGTAGTTGCCACCAATTTTACATTATATACTCCGGGCTCTTCAAATTTATGGGTTGGATTTGCGGCTACAGATTCTCCCCCATCGTCAAAATCCCATTTATACGAATCGGCATCGGTAGAGCAATTGGTAAAACTAACAGCATCGCCGGGCATAATGTCATTAACCGGTTCATAAGTGAAACAAGCAACAGGCTCTACATCCTCATCCCGTTCGCAAAACCCACCCATTAGCAGAAATACCGCAACGGATGCGAATAAAATTCTAGATATTGATTTTAATCGTTTCATAATGTCTTAGTTTAATGTTAAATAACTTGGAGGAACTAATTTACAAAATTAGGAGCAGTTTTGCAAATTATTTTAATAGGGAAGGAATTATTAATAAGTAAATGACACAGAATGAATTACTAATCAACAAGATTAGTAATTCATTCTGTGTCGGCTAACACGTTGAAGACATTATTGCTTTATAAAATTTGCTCTGGAATACCCTGCATTTCCTTCTGAAATAATTAAATAGATACCACTTTCTAAATCCGATACATCAATAATTTCCCTTTCAGCATTCGTATTCCTAGTAATTACAAGCTGTCCTAAACTGTTAAAAATCCGGATATTCTGAATGCTTAGTCCGGAATTGCATACTTCCAATTTATCGGAAACCGGATTTGGATAAATACTTAAGTCATTTAAAGAACGGTCAGCAATAGATACATATTCTGAAAACTCTAACTTATCGATACTAAAAGTGGGAATTGCCTTAATGTTCAATCGCATTATTTGCACCCCTTGTTGTAAATCAACCGCTACAGTAACCGGCTGTAATACTGTGGAGCTGTTTGTTTTAGGCGCTGTAATTAATGGGGTTTTAATTGAACCAAAAGCTAACTGCATTTTGCCTCCGCCGGCAATTGAACCCAAATATGCAGTTACATTATATTTACCGGCTTTGGCAACATTAATAGTATATTCAAGCCATTCACCCAATTCAACATTATAAACATAGTAAAAAGCACTAGCTTTTTTAATATCTACACCATCTGTGCGATAGACTCCTCCTTGGTTAACAAAGTCAATATCGTGGTAGGTTAACAATTCACCTCCAATGTCATAGTTTTCAGCTTCCACTATACCGGGAATTGTAACGATAGAGTCGGAATAGGGGGCCCGATAGGTACCAATCCTAAATATGTTCGCTGGATAGGAAGGAATGGTATCATCGGAATAAACATCCACAACTCGGTAATAACTGTAATCAAATGCTGTGGTATTCCTGTCAATATAAGAAGTGGTTGAGGTTTGACTCAATTCGGCAATAGCAACAAAATTGGTATTTTGCAATCGTTTTTCAATAACAATTTTTTGAACCAGCTCAGCATTGGCACGATTTGTCCAATTGAGTTGAATGGCTGTATCATCAACAGTCTTTAATTTCAATCCTGTTATTGATGAATCCGAGGTGTGAATCAAAATATCTTTCAGGTCATTCCATTTGGCATCCTTACGTTTCAAAACCTGAAACCAACCATCATCATCCCAGGTGGTAAAAGCAAAGCCATGCGCTAAGGCTTGTTCCACATAGGTGGCATAATAAAACATTCTGGAATTATAATCGCAGTTGTACATGGCTCCAAATTCGCCAATTAATACTGGAATGTTATTTTGCTCCGACCAGGTCTGCACCCCATCAAATTTGCTTTTCATCGCTTGTATGTCACTGGTTGTTCCCCATGTTCCTTTCGATTCACCGGCAAAGGCCCAAGGATCGTAAGAGTGGAAATATCCCATAAGGTAATTGTCTGCTGTATCGGGAATAGCAGCTTTTAATAAATCAGGCGAATTGCTCCATCCGGCACCTGAATAAATAACATTACGGGTAGGGTTTGTTTTGCGGATAATACCCAATACCCGCTTGTTTAATTCATCAACTTGAGCTGCAGTTATAGCGCCATGCGGCTCATTCAAGATTTCAAAAAATAATTTTTCCGATTTGTCCTTGAACCGGTCGGAAATTTGCACCCAAAGCGAATCAAACCGAGCTTTTTGGCCGGCATAATCATCTTTTATCCAACTATCGTGGTGTGCATTAATAATTACAAATAAGTCGCGTTCTAAACCCCAATCTATAATCTCTTCAACCCGGTTTAAAAAGGTAGCATTAATAGCATAGGGCGATGTGGACGAAAGGTGATTTCCCCAAGTAATGGGAATACGAACCGTTTTAAATCCTGCCTCCTTATACATTTCAAAATAATATTCTTGGGCTTTGCCGGCCCATTCGCCTTCATTTGGTGCGTCCAAAGTATTACCCAAATTTATACCACGTTCCATGGCCAGAATTGCTTGTTGAGCTGTTATTTGTGCTTGCCCACTACTAATAAATGAGAGAATTACCAGTAATAAAGTCAATCTTTTGATAGGTGTTTTATCCATTTTTATAGTGATTATAAGGTTAAGTTACCGCGATGTTAAATTTGTATTTTGTCAAGAAGCTAAATTAACATAGGCAGTTTTTTTCTACTTGCTGTATCTAATTGTACTCAATACAAAGCTAACATTTATTCAATGAATAAGAAGCATTAATCGGATTTCGATGGCTACTTATAAGTTAATGGATGTATTCAAAATGTTTAATATCAGATAGATGTAATTAATTCGATGATTTTTTACTCGTTACTTTTTTGTGTTTTGATTTTTGCAAATGAAATAAAATGTAGGACTTTTTACCCTGTTAAAAATATGTATCTTTGCACCCCTTATAGTAATAATATGAAATTCAAGTTGTTAAAAACGGATTCAAAGACAAATGCCCGATTGGGTGAAATTACTACCGATCATGGAACGATACAGACACCTATTTTTATGCCTGTAGGAACTGTAGGAACCGTGAAGGGAGTGCATCAAAAGGAAGTAAAGGAAGATATTAAAGCACAAATAATTCTTGGAAATACGTACCATTTATATTTACGGCCTGGTACTGAGATTTTGAAGGAAGCCGGTGGATTGCATAAATTTATGAACTGGAATGGTCCCATACTCACAGATAGCGGTGGTTATCAGGTTTTTTCGTTATCGGATAACCGGAAACTCACCAAAACCGGAGCCAAGTTTAGCTCACATATCGACGGTTCAAAACATGAGTTTACCCCTGAAAATGTTGTGGATATTCAACGAATAATTGGTGCCGACATTATGATGGCATTTGATGAATGTCCACCCGGAACTGCTGATTACAGCTATGCCAGCAAGTCCCTTGATTTAACCATGCATTGGTTAACCCGAGGGTTGAAACAGTTTGATACCACAGAACCCTTATACGGTTACAGTCAAACATTTTTTCCCATTGTTCAAGGGGGTGTTTATAGCGATTTGAGAAAAAAAGCCGCTTATCAGGTGGCTGAATTGCAGCGTGAGGGCAACGCTATTGGAGGTCTTTCAGTAGGTGAGCCTACTGAAATGATGTATGAAATGACGGAAGTAGTTAATAACATTTTGCCTACCGACAAACCTAGGTATTTAATGGGAGTTGGAACTCCTGTAAATATTTTGGAGGGCATCAGTCGGGGTGTTGATATGTTCGATTGTGTAATGCCAACCCGCAATGGACGAAATGGGATGCTTTTTACCAGCCAAGGAATTATTAATATAAAAAATAAAAAGTGGGAAAATGATTTTTCACCTGTTGATTCTGAGGGTACTTCGTACGTTGATAGTTATTATTCCAGAGCCTATTTGCGTCACCTGTTTGTCTCAAAAGAGCTGCTTGGACCTCAAATTGCCAGCATTCATAACTTAGCTTTTTATTTGTGGTTGGTTGATACGGCACGCACTAAAATTGAGCAAGGAACGTTTTCAGAATGGAAGGATCAAATGGTTAAGAATTTAGCCGTTCGATTGTAAAATAGTTTTAATTTTGGCAGCATAATACAGATACTTTTGAAAAAGCTTGATTTATATTTCATAAAAAAATTTCTGGGTACTTTTTTTTACTCACTGCTGCTAATTATTATTATTGTTGTCATTTTTGATGTGTCAGAAAAAATTGACGATTTTCTTGAAAAGGAAGCGCCAATAAGTGCCATTATTTTTGAATACTACTTGAACTTTATTCCTTATTTTGCTAACTTATTTTCCGCATTATTTACATTTATTTCAGTTATTTTTTTCACCTCAAAATTAGCGGGAAATTCTGAAATTATAGCCATATTAAGCAGTGGTGTTAGCTTTCGTCGGTTGATGTTTCCTTATTTTGTAGCTTCATTTATTCTCACTATTTTTTCATTCACATTAATAAATTGGGTAATTCCCCCGGCGAATAAAAAGCGGCTGGAGTTTGAAGAAAAATACATTAAAGTACGGTTCCGAAACGATGAAAAAAACATTCATCGGCAAATACTACCTGAGAACTTTATTTACATGGAGAGTTATAACAATGTTCATGATATTGGCTATAAATTTTCAATGGAAAAATTTGAGAATGGTGAATTAAAATCAAAGCTCATTTCTGATTTTGCACAGTGGGATACCACCTTGAACAAGTGGAAAATTACCAATTTTATGATTCGAAATTTTACTGGGGGTAATGATTCCATTATTACAGGACGACGGTTAGATACTACCTTGAATATGCTTCCTTCTGATTTCAGACATCGTAGAAATATTGTGGAAGGAATGAATTATAAAGAATTGGATGAGTTTATTGCACAAGAAAAAATGATTGGTTCTGAAAATTACACCTTATGGTTGATTGAGAAACATGAACGGTTTGCTTATCCCTTTTCAACCATAATTCTAACGCTAATTGGTGTTTGTATTTCATCACGAAAAACCCGTGGGGGCATTGGACTCAATATTGGTATTGGTATTTTTCTGGCATTTTCGTACATTATGTTTATGCAAGTATCTACCGTATTGGCAACCAATGCTAACATGAATCCCCTTTTGGCGGTTTGGATACCAAATATTGTGTATTTAACTATTGGTTTATTTCTTTACAGGAAAGCAGCGCGGTAGCAATCATAAATAAATTTC
>JAIFNJ010000146.1 GCA_020047835.1 Bacteroidota bacterium | reverse complement strand
ATCCTCATTGTTTCATCAAATTAAAATCCATCAACATGTTTTCAAAAAGCTGGGCATCGTTCAAATCATCTTCCTCTTCAACATTCTTATTCATTTCCACTTTATCACTTTCCTTGAATCGAAATATGCTCCACTCCCCATTTACAAATTCCAAGGCCGATAGATTTTCAACCCAATCACCAGAATTTAAGTAAGTTATTTGCCCTTCAGAATTACTAATAGTCCGGATTTCGGGATGATGGATATGACCGCAAATAACATAGTCGAACTTATTGCTGATTCCAATATCAGCGCTTGTTTGCTCAAAACTGTTAATAAACGAAACGGCAGTTTTTACACTGCTCTTTATTTTTTGGGCAAAAGATAATTTCCCCTTTTTCAATATCCGTTCTGATATAAAATTAACCAGCTTGTTAATTACAATCAGTGTATCATAACCAATAGCGCCAAGCTTTGCCAGCCATTTTGAATGTTGCATGGTAACATCAAAAACATCGCCATGAAAAACCCAGGCTTTTTTTCCATCGGGCAACTGAAGAACCACTTTGTTAACAATTTGCAATGAACCCATTTTCAGGCCTTCGAATTTGCGAAGCATTTCGTCGTGGTTGCCGGTAACGTAATAGGTTTTAATGCCTTTACCCACCCAATTCATTAATTGTTTGATAACCTTCATGTGGCTTTTTGGCCAGTAGCTTTTACTAAATTGCCATATATCAACTATATCGCCATTTAATACCACCACTTTGGGTTTTATACTTTTTAAATAATGCACTAATTCTTTGGCATGGCAACCATAAGTACCCAAATGTACATCGGAGATTACCACGATATCAATTTTTCTCTTCTGTTTATTCATTCTTTATGGTTAATGCTTTAATGAAGGAATGAAAAGATTGAAATACGAAACATAAAGTTTTGAACCAAAATTTTCCATTTCATTTTTTAGAACCCTTTTGTAATTGATACGGTTGGATCGAGAATTCGGGATTTTGGGAAAGCTCGTTTTTAGAAGTGTTAATAATTTGTTCCATTTCATAACGTACCTGTTAAATATTAAACAAATTAACCTGTTTAATATAAAGTGAATGTCAAATGGAAGTTATGAAATGGTTAATGATAATAGAATTCAAAAAAGATTGAAGGGAAGGTTTTGCCAATTACGGATTTCTGAACTTCAATTTTGGTTTCCAGCTCCATTGAATCTTCAAATAGATACTAAAAAGAAACGCCCGGAGCTACAAAGCAGCCGGGCGTTTATAATTAAACCGAATTACCGGTTAAAAAGGCATTTCGTTCTCAACGGTTTCGGGCTCTTCGTGTTTTTCCTTGCTTTTTTCGGCAGGCGAAACAATGTAGCTATTCAGTACTACTTCCGTAATGTATTTGGTCTGTTTGTTTTTATCCTCATACTGACGGTAAGTTAAGCGCCCTTCCAAAGCTACTTCTTTACCTTTTTGCAGATATTTTTCAGCTATCTCGGCTTGTTTGCCCCAGGCAACCACATTATGCCATTGCGTGTTAGTGGTTGTTTTTCCTTTTCCGTCGCTGAAACTTTCATTGGTTGCTACGGTAAACTTGGCAATTTTCTTGCCGCTTTCAAAATTTACAATCTCAGGATTCATTCCTAAATTTCCTACGAGTTGCACTCTGTTCCTTAACGTTGTCATGATACTAAAGTTTAAAATTAATACTAGAAAAATTTGACGATACAAAGTTGCATCGGTTCCACCATCGGATTCGGTTATTAAGTATTTAGAGTTGTTTACTTTCGTTTAAAACCGTTTGTAAGTGTTTAAAATTGGTTATATATTTGTTATTCTGTGAATTATAAAATCGCCCAACATGGAAGAAAAACGCTTATGCCCGGTATGCAACGATCCAATTAGTGGTAGGATTGATAAAAAGTTCTGTTCCGACCAGTGCCGGAACTCATTTAATAACGAGCGGTTCAATATGGGAAATGCCCAAGTGCAAAAAGTAAACCGATTGTTAAAGAAGAACTATAACATATTAAGTGAGTTGAACAACAACGGAAAAACCAAAGTATCCCGTTCTAAATTGTTGCAGCTAGGTTTCGATTTCAATTACTTTACCGGAATTTACGAAACCCAGAAAGGCAATAGTTACCGGTTGTGTTACGACCAGGGGTATCTGGCCCTGGCCGACGAATGGTATTTGCTAATTAAATGGGAGGGATAAATTATTTCACTAGGCCCTAGGAACCAATTCATGAATAGAATGCACTTTGTTGTTAATAGCGTTGATGATTTGGACAAGTGAAAAAAAGCTAACAAAAGCGTGGGAATAATTAGTTAATTCCTTTTAAGCTGGGTAATTAGCGCACAGTAATGTGTATGCATTTAGTTTGATGTTCCAGCAGCACATAACACCGCCCTTTTTCCTGCATTTTTATTAAGTCGCGAAGCAATAGGTTCCTTAACCGATACGAATAGATGGGTTCGCTTTTTCCCCTTTCAAAAAAACGGGTCTGTGAAAGGTCGATAGTACGGCCATAATAATGCGATGAATTATTGGGAGTGGCATTCACATTGGTTTTGCGCAATCCTTTTTGATCGTTCTGTGTCCGCATAATAGAGGTTACTGAAAAGCGGTAAGGCCGGATGCCTTGTGCCGCAAGACTTTTCTCAAATTGAATC
This sequence comes from Bacteroidota bacterium, assembly GCA_020047835.1. GTDB lineage: Bacteria > Bacteroidota > Bacteroidia > Bacteroidales > SZUA-534 > GWE2-40-63. Next base: position 2,409 of record JAIFNJ010000146.1, on the reverse strand, counting down.
CCCAAATCGTCCAAAAAATCTTTCGCATCTTCTTTTAAATAAGGTAATGAATGCGACAAATGAGGGACCTCATAATACCGACAATCCTTTATTAGAGCCAAATCATAATTCCTGACATACTTGTTTTTATGTTCAAGCATTTCTTTTTGCGATTTGAATGGCTTGGGAATTCCATTGTTTTGGCCAACCTCCAGGTGATATACATTTGGATATTTCTTGAGTGCTTTCGATTCAGCTGGAGTTAATACTTGAACCGATACCTCATCAATTGTTTTGCCTTTAATTAGCATTTTTAACGATACCCGTATCAACAAAAAAACACCCAACAAAACCAATAAATAAATGGCAATTTTTTGTTTGTCGTATTTTCGTGTTACTGACATGTATATGCTTGTTAGGTTAAGTAACGGTTGGTGCCAAAGGTAGCAAAAGAGTTTATTCAGAAACTAATTGTTAGTAAGTTGTGTAAAAACTTGACATTGAATTGCGGTTTTTAGATTGACGATTTCGGATTTATTATGATTTTGGATTATTGATTTACTAAATCCGCAATCTGCAATTCAAAATTCCGCGGTATCGTTTGCACCTGAAAAGCTTAGAGAATTGAAACCTATTATGATCAAATTTGTTACTTCATAAGTAAAAAACAATTGTTAGCGTAAATACTTGTAATTAGATGCAATACGGGGAAAAAAACAATTATTTTTGCACCACTTTTTAAGACTTTAAGTAATTTATAATATTTCAGAACATGACACATAAAAAAGCAATTTTACTAATTCTCGACGGTTGGGGAATTGGCGATAAATCAAAATCGGATGTAATATCCACCGTGGGAGCTCCCAATATTGAAAGGCTGACAGCCAACTATCCGCATGCTCAATTGCTAACCAGCGGCGAAAATGTGGGTTTACCCGACGGTCAGATGGGTAACAGTGAAGTAGGTCACCTGAATATTGGTGCCGGAAGGGTTTTATATCAAGATTTAGTCAAAATAAATCTGGCTATCCGCAATAAATCCATCGAGAAAAACGAAACTATTGTAGAGGCATTTAATTACGCCAAAACAAATAATAAAGCAGTCCATTTCATTGGGTTGATTGGCCCCGGTGGGGTGCATGCCATGAGTGAGCATTTGTTGGCATTAACTGATATGACCGCAAAATTTAACCTTGATAAGGTATTTGTTCACGCATTAACCGACGGTCGCGATACCGACCCGCGTAGCGGGTTGGGTTTCATGAAGGTGGTGGTGGATCATCTCAAAGGAACAAAAGTAAAAATGGCCTCCTTAATTGGACGCTACTATACCATGGATCGCGATAAGCGTTGGGATCGTATAAAATTAGGATACGATTTAATGGTTTCAGGAACAGGAAAACATGCTACCGATGCCTTAAAAGCCATGGAAGAGTCGTATGCCGAAGGATTAACCGATGAATTTGTTAAGCCTACTGTTTTTGTGGATGCCAGCAACAAACCCGTTGGAACCATTCAAGAAGGCGACGTGGTTTTTTGTTACAATTACCGGACTGACCGCTTGCGCCAGATAACAACGGTGCTTACCCAAAAGGATATGCCCGAATTTGGGATGAAAACCATTCCTTTGTATTACGTTACCATGACCACCTACGATGAAAACTTTAAAGGCTTAAAGGTGGCTTTTACTAAAGATAACGTGCAGAACACGCTGGGCGAAACCATTTCAAAAGCAGGATTGAAGCAAATCCGCATTGCCGAAACCGAAAAATATGCGCATGTTACCTTCTTTATGAACGGTGGACGCGAAGATGAATTCAACGGCGAAAAACGGATTCTGATTAATTCCCCAAAAGTAGCCACGTATGATTTACAGCCCGAAATGAGCGCCTTTGAAGTGAAGGACGCCATTGTTGCTGAACTGAATAAAGGTGAGGTTGATTTTTTGGCTCTGAACTTTGCTAACGGCGATATGGTGGGTCATACCGGATTTTATGAAGCCATTAGTAAGGCGGTTAAAACCGTTGATCAATGCGTGGGCGAAGTGGTAACTGCTGCACGCAACCACGGCTACGAGGTGGTAATTATTGCAGACCACGGAAACGCCGACATGGCTGTTAACGATGACGGTTCGCCCAACACAGCCCACTCGTTAAACCCGGTGCCCATTATTGTGGTATCCGACGCCATAAAATCGGTTGAAAGCGGTATTCTGGCTGATGTGGCTCCTACCATCCTGACCTTAATGGGATTGGAAATACCGAAAGACATGACCGGCAACGTGCTGGTGAAAATGAAGTAGAATTACACGCATTATATATAAAAAACCCCGGCTTTGGCTGGGGTTTTTTATGTTTTCTAAATTTATCCTCTAAACTTCTTGCCGCTGCCGCGCGATTTCATCGCGTGGTTTAAAAATTTAATCTTTTC
>JAIFNJ010000107.1:521-8405 GCA_020047835.1 Bacteroidota bacterium | reverse complement strand
TTGTCCGATTCTATATACTCACAGTTCATAGCATCGGGTTCTAATCATGTTCAATATGAAACCATACCGTTTGCAGATCATAACAGTGCCGCAATACCTGCTATTGCTAGGTCTATTGAGTGGTTTCAGCAGTTAAGAAATAAATCTGAAATCTCCTTGCAAGCTAATAATTGATTGTTTGGAGTAAATCAAAAAAGAATTAAAGAATTGAAGCGAAATTGAACTTTTTTTTTCTCTCTCATCGCTCCAATGTTCCATTTCTCAGTTATTCAAATTAGGGTATTTCATATTTTACTGTTTCAAACAGTATGTTAATAATAATTTATAGATATTTTGAATATTTTGCTTAATGATTTGAGTAATTGTCATACATTTGCTTACCAATTATTAGGAAATGGTTTCAATTATAAAAATTCCAAAATGCAAGATTCATGTGTTTTTAAAAAGATTACCCACGTGTAAACACGTTGAAAAATCAGTTTTTTGCGAGGAATTTGTTATAAATTAGCAGCACACGAAAAATAACTTTTAAATTATTATAATACATTAAAATTCAGCAAATTATGAGAAAACACATTTTTAATGCCGGTCCTTGTAAGTTATCTGATCCTTGTTTGGAGAATACAGCCAAGGCAATTCTTGAGCTAAATAATAGTGGACAATCTATTCTTGAAGTATCGCACCGAAGTAAAGATTTTGAACCCATTATTAATGAAGCGGTGGCGCTTTTCAAAGAGATTTTGAATGTTCCTGCTAACTACCATGTTTTGTTTTTGGGCGGTGGTGCCAGTACACAGTTTGCTATGATACCCATCAATTTTTTAAAATCCAAAGCCGCCTATGTAAATACTGGTACTTGGTCAGATAAAGCCATTAAAGAGGCTAAAATTTTTGGTAAGGTTGAAGTAATTGCTTCATCAGAAGATAAAAACCATACCTATTACCCCAAAGGATTTACTATTCCTACAGATGTTGATTATGTGCATATTACTTCAAATAACACCATCCGTGGTACTGAAATTTTTGAGGATTTAAAATCACCGGTTCCATTGATTGCCGATATGTCGTCCGATATTATGAGCCGTCAGGTAGATGTGTCAAAATATGCAATGATTTATGGTGGTGCTCAAAAGAACTTGGGACCAGCCGGTGTAACTTTTGTCATTATCCGCGACGATATGTTGGAGCGGGTAGCTACCGATCGTCCTATTCCAACTATGTTCCGGTACGACATTCACATGAAGGAAGATTCCATGTATAACACTCCTCCCTGCGTTAACATTTTTGCTTTAAACGAAACGTTGAAATGGGTGAAATCGCAAGGTGGCGTAAAAGAAATGGAACGCAGAGCTATTGAACGGGCTACGATGCTTTATGCTGAGATTGACCGCAATTCATTGTTCAAAAGTCCAGTGGAAGTAGGTTCCCGTTCTCGCATGAATATACCCTTTGTTTGGGCCGATGGTTCCGAAGAGCTTACCGAAAAATTTATGGAATTGGCAAAAAGCCGTAAAATTGTTGGAATTAAAGGCCACCGTTCAGTAGGCGGTTTCCGTGCATCAACTTACAATGCTTGCACCATCGACGATGTGAAAGCGTTGATTACCTGTATGCAGGATTTTGAAAAGCAAGTAAAAGGATAATAATTGATAATTAAAACCACCTTTCAATGTTTGAACAGGTGGTTTTTTACTATAAATTAATTAAAACAGTACCATCAATGAAGACAATATTAATAGCAACTCAAAAACCTTTTGCAAAAATAGCCGTTAATCAAATGAAAGCTATAGCAGAAGGAAAAGGATACAAAGTAGTTTTGTTTGAAAAATATGCGGAACAGTCCGATTTTGAAAAAGCAGTAACCGATTGCGATGCAATAATCATTCGCAGTGATTTGGCTACCAAAGAGGTACTTGATGCTGCTAAGAACTTAAAAATTATAGTGCGTGCCGGTGCCGGATACGATAATATTGATTTAGCTGCAGCAACAGCACATAACGTAGTTGCCATGAATACACCGGGGCAAAATTCAAATGCCGTGGCTGAATTGGTTTTTGGGATGATGGTATATATTGCCCGTAATGGATATGATGGCAAAGATGGAGTGGAACTCCGAGGCAAAAAATTGGGAATCCATGCATTTGGAAATGTGGGCCGCTACGTAGCTGAAATTGCCCGTGGTTTTGGTATGGCTGTGTATGCTTTCGACCCTTATGTATCAAAAGAAAAAATGCAGGCAGAAGGGGTTACTCCAGTAAATTCAATAGAAGAATTATATACTACCTGCCAATATGTTTCTTTGCATATTCCGGCAACCAGCGAAACCAAGAAATCAATTAATTTTGAATTGCTAAACAAGATGCCTCAAGGTGCTGTGCTTATTAATACAGCTCGCAAAGAAGTAATTGATGAGGATGGTATTTTGCAAATGATGGAAAGTCGTGCCGATTTTAAATACCTTTCAGATATTGCTCCAGATTGTGCTCATGTATTTGCCGAAAAATTCGAAGGAAAATATTTTTTTACCCCTAAGAAATTGGGTGCTCAAACAGCGGAAGCAAATATCAATGCCGGAATTGCTGCAGTAAACCAAATTATCGATTTCTTTGAAACAGGAAATATTTCTTTTAAAGTAAATAAATAGTAATCCATTTCATTATAATATGAACCCTGAGAGAATCCTTTCAGGGTTTTTTGTTTTCTTTAACACCTATAAAGGTTGTTACAAAACATGGAATCTTGACAGACCAATATTTGATGATGCATTATCTTCGCAACGTTTTCAGATGGGTAATAAATGGTTCAAAGCCGATATTTTAACATAGTCAGATAGTATTTTGGCAGAAACCAGTAACCAATAAACGTATATTTCATGGCTATTATAAAACCGTTTCAAGGGGTTCGTCCCCCAAAAGAATTGGCAAGCACCCTGGCTTGTTTACCTTACGATGTAATGAATTCTGCAGAAGCTGCCCAAATGGCGGCTGGTAAACCGGAATCATTGCTTCATATTACACGTGCTGAAATTGACTGTTCGGTTGGAACCGATGTACATTCCGAAGAAGTGTATAATAAGTCTGTTGAAAATTACAATCAATTTAAGAAAAAAGGCTGGCTAAAACAGGATGTTGAAGCCAAATATTATATTTATGCACAAACCATGGAAGGCAGAACTCAATATGGTATTGTAGGAGCTGCATCTTGTGATGATTATCATAACGGCATTATTAAAAAACATGAATTAACCCGTCCTGATAAGGAAGAAGATAGGATGATTCTTACCAGATACCTGAACGCCAACATTGAACCGGTATTCTTTTCGTATAAAGCGGTTCCTGAGATTGATGCCATTGTTTCATCCATTGTAAAAAATCAAACTCCTGATTACGATTTTGTGGCTGAAGATGGATTTGGGCATCACCTTTGGCCAATTAATGATGCGGAAACCAATAAAAAACTGGAATGGCTTTTTGCAACCAAAGTTCCTTTTACCTATGTGGCCGATGGTCACCACAGAACTGCAGCGGCGGCTCGAATCGGAATTGAAAAAAAGAACCAGAATCCGAATCATACCGGTGAAGAAGCTTATAATTTTTTCATGGCGGTTCATTTCCCCGACAATCAATTAAAAATAATTGATTACAACCGTGTGGTGAAAGACTTAAACGGGTTATCGGAACCTACATTTATGGATGCAATAAAAAAGGTATTTGACGTTACCTTATTAGGAAAATCTATATTTCATCCTACTAAGTTGCATGAATTTAGTATGTACCTAAATTGCAATTGGTATAAGTTAAATGCAAAATCCGGTACTTATAACGACCATGATCCAATTGGTGTGTTGGATGTTACTATTTTATCAAAATTGGTGTTGGATGGAATATTGGGGGTTAAAGACTTGCGGACAACAACTAAAGTTGAATTTGTTGGCGGAATCCGGGGTTTAGGTGAATTATCAAATCGGGTGGATTCCGGTGATATGAAAGTTGCATTTGCCCTTTATCCAGTTTCCATGCAACAACTCATCGACATTGCCGATACAGGGAATATTATGCCACCCAAAACTACCTGGTTTGAACCTAAGCTCCGCTCGGGTTTGGTGATTCATGAATTGTAAATAAATATCGTTATTAGAAATATCAAATTATAACGACTTCGCAACACAAAAAAATCCAACAATTATTGGTTACATCCCCAATATTTGTTGGATTTTTTTTGCATTTTTTTAACTCCTACCATCCTTAATTCTAGTTGTTTTGTTTCTATGAAATTGTCCATGTCGTGTCCATGTAAATGCCACCCAAAGGATTAAAAAAGTTCAGGTTTTATCCATAGTTTTGATTTTCTCAAAAATAAACAAGGAAGTTCTAATTCTTGAATATTAAATATAGTAATAAATAGGTTTTTAATTGAACAAGCTGAGGCCTATTCAAAAATGGACAGCAAGCATTAAAAAGTTCCCAATTATTAACTGTTTAGCTTATTTGAAGGACCGTTTAAGTTCTGTTTATAAATCAGTATAAAAATAATTTCAATGAAGGGTATCGTATTAATCATCAGTATTTTGCTTGTAAGTATTGGTTCATTTGCCCAATCAAATCGCAATAAGCAAGAATTGGATTTAAGAAAAGGAAATGGAAGTAGATCGGTTATTGAAACAACGAATTCATTGGATGGAATATCCCAAGAACGATTACCACAATTGCCCAATAATAAAAATCAGGGATTTCGCGACGGTTTTTGCGGTTATGGCTGGAATGCCGATATGGGACAATCACTGGTTCCAACTGGTCCTGTTCGGATAAACTTACCTGAAGGGAGTTTAAATTTGATTAAAGAAGTTCCAAGCACTACCATTTGGATGAATGGCGGGGATTTTGTTCGCGATACTTGGTATGCCACAAGTTATCAGACAGCTAATTCAGGTCTCTATACCATTAATCCTTCAACAGGCGATTATACCTTAGTGGGCTATACTGGATACAAGATAACTGGCTTGGCGTACGACCATTTTGCCGATGTATTAAGAACTACCGGTGCCGCTACATTGATTGGCAAAATATGCGATGGGGTTATTATTAGTATTGCTGCCGATTGGGAGGGAACTATTTATGGGTTGCGAATCGATGATGCTAGCCTATACACTGTAAACAATTCAACCGGTGCTGGAACTAAAATTGGTTTTGTAGGTTTTGGGATAGCTTATGCTCAGGATCTTGCCTACGATAGGGATAACAATATTTTATACGGTTCTCTTTATCCGGGTATGGGAGCATTGTGTGAGATAAATGTGGAAACGGGATTGGCAACCTATATTTACATTTATGGAGCCGAAGTTTGTGCTTTCGGCATTCCCTATGCTTATGCCGAAAATGGGGCTCCCCAAAAAGTATCCGATTTACTGGTAAATGAAGCAAGCATGGGTGTTTTGGAAGCTAGCCTTACATGGATTAACCCAACTAGCAGTTTTAACGGCGACCCATTAACCGAATTAACATCGATTACCATTGAACGCGATGGCTCTGTAATAGGAACTATTTCCAATCCAGAAATGGGTCAACCATCTTCCTTTATTGACAATACTGTTCCAAAAGCCGGTTTCTATACGTATACTGTTTACGCAAACAATTCAATAGGTAGTGGAATGAAGACGAGCTTCACCACGCTGGTGGGAGAGGATGTACCCGCAGCTCCATTGAATGTTGCATTGCAGGCGCAGGGTAATAATGGGCTCATTACCTGGGATGCTCCTAAAGATGGGTTTAATGGAGGCTATCTAAGTGGAAATGGAATAACTTACAGTCTATTACGCTTACCCGATTCAGTCAATATTGTTCAAGACATAACAACTACCGAGTATACTGATAACACATTGCCGGGAATTGGCAATTACTATTATGCAGTCACAGCCAGTAATAATTTTGGAAGTGGGGGTATTGCCACTTCCAACATGACCTTGCTGCAGGCGGGAGATTATATCATGTATGAATCGTTCAATTATCCAACTGAAATGCTGCCTCCGGGATGGTGGTTTCTGGGGGTAAAACATAACTGGATGGTTTACAATACCACCGAAGCCGGAGGAACTGCTCCTGAATTGCGCTTGAATTGGGTCCCAGCATACCAAGGAACCAGCAGGTTGATTACTTATCCCATTAAAGTAGCGCAAGGTTCCACATTAAATATGAAATACAAATTTGCAATCAGCGATTTTAGCGGTTTTGAAGGGGAAGTGGCCAGCATTGAAATTTCATTTAATAAAGGAACTAACTGGAAATCAGTCTGGGAATTTGAAATAAAAGATGACATAAAACCCACCATCCAAAATCTGTATTTTGATGTACCCTTAAATGCCGATACCTTGTATATTGCATTTCGTTTTACGGGTGATAGCTATAACATTAATGGCTGGAATATCGATGATATTGAAATAAAGCAAACCAAAGCCAACGATTTAAGTTGTTTATCTTTAACCGGAAACCAATATCCAACCATTGGTGAAGCGTCAGTGTATGCTGTTGAAATTCAAAATTCAGGAAAAAATATACAAACCAATTACACAGTAAAATTGATGCAGGAGGGAGGCATTGAACTTGCTTCTGTGCCCGGATTGGAGATTGCTTCCAGTGAAAAAATCACCTACCAATTATCATGGATTCCACAAAAAGGGGAATCCGATTCCATTTTGATGTATGCGATGGTTGAAAGTAGTTTGGATGAAACCCCTGATAATAACCAAAGTGATGTGTTGTCGGTTGTTATTCTTCCCGAAGGTACCCACATAGTGGGCATTGGAGAGGGGAATTCCGATGAATTGTGGCCCATCAATTTTAGCAACAAACACAGTTTGTCGCAAACCATTTATTATGCCAGCGAAATAGGAATGGCTAAGGGAATTATATCCCATATCAAGTATAAGAGCGATTTTTATGATGTTTTAACCGATAAAAAAGTACAGATATGGTTGGGCGAAACCCTAAAATCAGATTTATCGGATGGCTGGATTCAAACTTCCGATTTACAATTGGTTTTTGATGGAACCGCAGATTTTGAAAAGGGTGCCAACGATATCACCTTCTCTTTTAACTCCAATTATTATTATCAGGGGGGCAATTTGGTAGTGTATATTCATAAACAAGACAACGATTCTTTCTACGGAAATTTCTTTTCAAACACCCTGGAAATAGGCTCTGTCCGCACCCGGAATGCTTTGAGCAACGGTGATCCATTTGATCCGACAAATCCTTACGATGAAGGAATGCTGAATGAGTATTTTCCAAACATTCAATTAGTAATTTCCGATCCCACTGTTGGAAACTTGCAAGGTTCAGTGAAATCGGAAGGTGTAACACTTAGTAACGTATCCGTTTCACTGGTAGGTACCTCACTTACCGCTTCCACAAGAGCAACGGGTGATTATGCCTTTAAAAACATCCAGCAAGGATTCTACGATGTTGCATTTTCCAAATTTGGTTTCGAGAATTCGATTCAAAAGGAAGTAAAGATTGCCACCGATAGTACCACCCTGTTAAATGTGGAAATGGTACAAGTTCCTTTTTATCAAGTTACCGGAACCGTAATCGGTAACGACAATCATTTAATTAAAGGGGCCAAGGTTAACTTGCAAGGGTATGCCGACTATGAAATTACAACGGACGAAACAGGCGTATTTACTTTTAATACTGTTTATCGGGGAGTTTATACTTTTTCAGTGACTTCAGAAGGTTATGAAGGCTTTACCAAAACTAATTTGGCGATTCATCAAGATACAGCATTGCATGTTGGAATGTATGAAATTATTCAAGCCCCTTACGGTCTGTTAGTTGATGCGGAAAATCAGGAGCAAGGAAATGCCTTGCTTTCGTGGAACTCATTTGCTGG
>JAIFNJ010000107.1:0-497 GCA_020047835.1 Bacteroidota bacterium | reverse complement strand
TCCTACTGGCATGCAACCAATAAATTGGATGGCGGCATTGCAGCCGATGGCGATTTTGCAGCAAAAGTGGATTGGGGCTACAACATCAACACATGGCTAATTGCGCCCTCAGTTGTGGCCGAAAATGATTATTCTGTGTCTTTCTCCTGGTATTCACAATATTATTACAGTGTTTATCCCAATCCGAACGCTCAATTAATAGTTAAAGTATCCACCGATAAGGGTCAAACCTGGACGGAACTTTGGAATTGGCAAAAAATTGGGGAATGGTCTGATTATACATGGAATCGAACCACCATTGATTTATCAGCTTATGCCAATCAGGTAATTCAATTGGCCTTTCACTTAGTTGCCGATAACAATGCGGTTACCCAAATCGACGATATTTCCATTGGCAGGGGAATGAAATCGGGTACGGTTGCATTATCAAAACCGGTCAATACCGATCGTACCGCTAAATCCTTGCCTAAAGGGACAATGATTGAAAAAATAGAGGA
>JAIFNJ010000001.1 GCA_020047835.1 Bacteroidota bacterium | reverse complement strand
ATCTGTGTTTCTGACCGGGCCATCCCTGAAATTGTGGACCAGTTGGAATTTGAGCCCCAATTGATAGCCCATACTTCGGGAAGCATTCCCATGTTGGTCTTATCAAAATTCAAGAACCACGGGGTATTTTATCCATTGCAAACATTTACCAAAGACCGGGCACTAAGTTTAAGTCAAATACCAATTTGTATTGAAACCAATAATGAGGAAGCAAAAAAGCAATTGATGGGTTTGGCTAATTCCCTTTCAAGCAATCTGGTTGAAATTAATTCCGAGCAAAGAAAACAATGCCATTTGGCTGCGGTATTTGCAAATAATTTTGTTAACCATATGTATGTTTTAGCCAACCAGATACTTCAGGATAAAAACCTTCCGTTTGAACTTTTAAAACCATTAATTACCGAAACGGCCAGCAAAGTTCAGCAATTATCGCCTACTGAATCGCAAACAGGGCCGGCCATACGGAATGATTTGTTAGTAATGGAGGCACACTTACAACAATTAAAATCAGACAAATTAGAAAAATTATATAGTTTTGTAAGCAGCAGTATTCAGGATTTTTCCGATTTGAAAATGAAAAAGTAGAATACTTCGTAACAATTTTAGAATTAATTGGAATGGGCAATTTTAAAGAAGATTTAAGAAAAGTAAAAGCATTTGTTTTTGATGTGGATGGGGTTTTTACCGATAATTCATTATACTGTTTTGCAAATGGAGAACAAGTAAGGGCATTTAATGCTAAAGATGGTTTTGCCGTAAGGTTTGCCCAAAAGCAGGGGTTCCCTATTGGTATAATCAGTGCTGGGCGGGAAAATGAAGGTGCCATAAAACGGTTGCAGTATTTAGATATTACCGATCTTTACATGGGTTCTTTTGAAAAAACGGAAGCCATGATAATCTTTGCAAATAAATACCACCTAGATCTTGATTCAGTTCTTTATATGGGCGATGATATACCGGATTTTCCGGTACTTAAAATGGTTGGCGTACCGACTTGTCCCGGAGATGCAGCGGTTGAAGTAAAACAAATTTCGAAATACATTTCCAACCTAAATGGAGGCGATGGTTGTGTACGTGATGTCATCGAACAGGTTCTCAGGGCTCAGGGCAAGTGGGTTGACCTTTCAAAGGATAAACCAGAAATACTTTAATTATGCTGAAATACCTAAAGCTAATCCGGATCCAAAACCTACTCATGGTGCCATTAACCATGTATTTATTGCGTTATGGTATTATTGAACCGGCATTAACTTATGGCTATTCATTTACTTTAGGACAACCCATGCAATTGCAGTTTCCTTTTGCTCTTTTCAACCTCCTCATTCTGATTAATATGTTATTAGGAGCTGCCGGTTATGTTATTAACGATTATTTCGATAGAAAAATTGATTCCATTAACCGTCCCGAAGAAGTAATCGTTGGAAACACCGTGCATCGGCGCTTTGCCATAATTCTCCATTTTACGCTAAATGCCATTGCAGTAATCCTTTCCGGGTTTTTATCATGGTACTTCCGAAAACCATTAATTTTAGTTGCCTACTTAATGATAGTCGGTATTTTCTGGCTTTATTCCACTACCTACAAAAAGCAATTTTTGATTGGAAATATTATTGTGGCTTTGGGAACTGCCATGATTCCGCTTCAACTGGCCTATTTTGATATTAGTGCCCTTATACAGGAATATGGCTTAGCTATGGCTTTGCAGGGATTATCATTTAGAGTATTAATGTATTGGCTGGCTTCGTTTGCTTTATTTGCATTTCTAACCAATCTTATCCGCGAAATTATTAAAGACATGGAAGATTTTGAGGGAGATGCCAGTTATGGATGCAATACGATTCCCGTAATTTTGGGTGTTAAGGCGGCAAAAATTATTGTTTCCATGCTATCAATACTTACCATCTGGCTTTTGTGGCATTTTTATGACAATTATTTGAACAACCAAATTTCAAAATGGTATTTACTAGTCACGGTTGCCATTCCATTGATTGTTGTTACTTATTTTACCGTTAGAGGACATTCAGTAAAACGGTATCATTATATGAGCCAATTTATGAAAATTATCATGCTGAATGGAATTCTTTATTCGGTATTAACTTACTTCTTAATGGAGTACCTTATAAAACTGTAACATGCATGATATACCCTCCATTAAGAATTATGATATTATTCTTGCATCTCAATCACCCCGTAGACAACATTTGTTAAAAGAATTAGGGATTGATTTTACCGTACGGATTAAAGAAGTGCCGGAGCTTTATCCGGATCATCTAAAAGAAGAAGCAATTCCAGTGTATCTGGCTAAATTAAAAGCGGAAGCATTTTTAGATGAATTGAGTGAAAAAGAATTACTTATTACTGCCGATACCATTGTTTGGGTTAATGAGCAAGTATTAGGAAAACCAATCGATTATAGCGATGCTTTCCGGATGCTTAGAATATTGTCGGGTACCATGCACACCGTTTATACCGGAGTTTGCTTAATTACCAAGCAAAAGGAGAAAACCTTTTGGGCGAGTACTCAGGTTTATTTTCGTCCATTGGGCGATAACGAAATTGAATATTATTTGAATCACCACCAACCCTACGACAAAGCGGGAGCTTATGGTATTCAGGAATGGATTGGTTATGTGGGAGTTGAGCGCATTAATGGTTCTTATTTTAATGTAATGGGGTTACCTATTCAAAAATTATACGACGAATTAAAAAAGTTTTAATAAAATAAATGCAAATGATTACTAGAAGTTTACTCTTGGCTATTCTTACGTTACTGCTGGCACAAGCTGCACAAGCAGTAGAAGGTATGTGGCTGCCTATTATGCTTAAAAAATATACCATCCAGCAAATGGAGGAGAAGGGTTTCAAACTTACTGCTGATGATTTGTATAGCATTAATCAGGAAAGCATAAAAGATGCGGTGGTAGGTTTGGTTCACATGAGTAATCCGTATCATCATTTTTGTAGCGGTCAAATTATATCAAATCAAGGCCTGATGCTTACGAATCATCACTGTGGGTATGATTACATTCAATCGCACAGCTCAGTGGAAAACGATTATCTGACGAATGGTTTTTGGGCCATGAACCAGCAAGAAGAACTTACAAATGACGATTTGGGAGTGTGCTTCTTAAATAGGATGGAAGATGTTACCTTAAAAATTCTGGAAAATATTGAAGTAAATTCCGATGAATTTGTCCGCGATTCAATTATTGAGAGCAACATTAGGAATATTGAATTGCAAGCTTCTGAAAATGGCTTGTATTATGCAAAAGTTCAGCCATTTTTTGCAGGCAACGAATACTATCTATCGGTTTATAAAATCTACACTGATGTAAGGTTAGTTGGAGCACCCCCTTCGGCCATTGGTAAGTTTGGAGGTGATACCGATAACTGGATGTGGCCGCGCCACACCGGAGATTTTTCACTGTTCCGCATCTATGCTGATACAAATAATAATCCCGCTGATTATTCCGAAAGTAATGTTCCTTACAAGCCGGCAAAAGTCCTTGATATTTCCATTAGTGGTATTAATAAGGGTGATTTTACCATGGTGTTGGGTTACCCTGGAACTACAACCCAATATCTTCCTTCGTATGCAGTAGCTATGCAAAAAAATATTATTAACCCTGCGAAAATAAAAATACGTACTCAAAGTCTGAATATTATTAAAGCAGCCATGAATGCTGATCCCAAGGTCCGGATACAGTACTCATCAAAGGCAGCAGGAATTGCCAATGGGTGGAAAAAATGGATGGGCGAAAATATTGGACTTGAAAGGATGAATACCATAAAGAAAAAGCAGCAACTTGAAGAAAATTTTCAGGATTGGCTAGTTCAAAATGAAGTAACTAGAAGTGAATACGGTAAAATTCTGCAACAATACGAAAAATTATACACTCAGCTAACGCCCAATCTTTTAGCAGCAGTGTACTTTAATGAAACCTTGTTTGAATCCGAAACGGTTGATTTGGCAGGAAAATTTAATGCATTGGACCAATTGACAAAAGGAACCGAAAAAGAAAAGTCAGATAAAACCATTCAAAGTTTGGTTGCATTAACCGATCAGTTTTACAAAAACTATAATTTTGAAACGGATAAAAAACTGTTTAGGGCATACATTGAATTTTTTTACACCAATGTTCCCAAAGAATTTCATCCCGAAATGGTGTCGCTTATTGATTCAAAATTTAAAGGCAGTGTGGATGATTTTACCAATTTTGTATATCAAAAGTCAATATTTCCTTATCCTGAAAAGTTACATGCTTTTTTAGCTACATTTTCGCCTAAAAAAGTGAAACAGCTTCACACTGATCCGATGGTAATTATTTACAATCAGGCACTTGCAGTATATATGCAATCGTTAAATCCGGTATTGAAAGTAACAAACAAACAAATTAATGACTTGCACCAAAAGTACATCAAGGGGTTGAGGGAATTTCAAGCGAATAAACAATTTTATCCAGATGCCAATTCAACTTTTCGTATTGCATTCGGGCAGATTGACAATTATATTCCTATGGATGCGGTAACTTACAATTATCAGACAACTTTGGAAGGCATCATTGAAAAGGACAACCCCGACATATACGACTATAAAGTTCCTGCCCGTTTAAAAGAACTCTACCAGAATAAAGAGTTTGGTGTATTTGCCAATCCTGATGGTACCATGCCGGTATGTTTTACTGCATCAAATCATACTACAGGAGGCAATTCAGGCAGCCCGGTACTAAATGACAAAGGGCAATTATTAGGTATTAACTTTGACCGTAACTGGGAAGGTACCATGAGCGATATTATGTATGACCCGGAAATGTGTCGTAACATTACTCTTGATATCCGCTATATTTTGTTTATTATCGATAAATTTGCCGGGGCAGGTTACCTCATCAATGAAATGAATTTGGTGAAGGAAGCCAATCAAGATCGGTTGCCAATTCAAACTAATGTTACTCAATCACAGTAAGAATTGGAATAAATTAATTGGGGTATTGATGAATTAGTTATTCTATGGTTTTTACCAAAGATTAAGTCATAAAAAACTACTTTTATGATTTTTTACATTGAATTAAAATATAATTTTCTG